>JBFKSL010000625.1:0-2644 GCA_041626995.1 Ketobacter sp.
AAAAATCTTGATGAAAAATACCGTCTTTTCCCCCGGCATCCAAATGAATGCTAATGGGGTGGTGGATGTTGAATTGCTGCTCCGATAAATTGGTGGCTTGAATAATCGCTGAATCTCTTTCGAAATAATCCAGAGGGTCATTATGGTATTGATTTAAAAGAATGCCGCAGGAAATCAGAATGCTTAAACAATAAAAGATTAAGTAGTGTGAGAGCCTTAGCTTTGGGCGAAGCTGATTGATGCTTTGCACTAATTTTTGAAAAAAATCTGGTTTGTTTTGTCTGGATTGGGTCTCCCGCAAAACGGTCAAAACGGGAGTTAGGGTAATGGCGGTTAAAAATGCGCAGGCAACGCCAATGGCGGCAATGTTGCCAAAGGTGGCAAATACGGGTGAGCTGCTGCCGTTTAAACTTAAAAATCCAATGCCTGTGGTTAGACTGGTTAGAAACAATGAAAGTCCATTGCTGCGTAGCGAGTTCATCATGGCCTGTTGGTTGGATAGGGCCGCTGGTTGGTGAGTGAAGCTCATCAATAAATGAATTACATCTGCCAATGCAATAATGAAGGCAATGCAAAAAGCCAGCGAAGATGTTTGGTTGATAGTGAGTTTTAATGCTCCTGCTATGCCTGCGGTAATCCAAATTGCTGCAATAATGGAAATGGCACCGGCGATAACGAGCCAATATGAACGTAAGAAATACCACAGTACACCCAGACCTAAAACCAAAACCAAAGGCATTAAATAAAAGCCATCATGCAGCAAAGCTTCGTGCAAAGCCTGTTTGATTTGAACTGGCCCCAACATAAAGTGATTGCCTGAAAAATTTTGCTCAAGTGTGGACTGGATAATGGGATAGGACAGAGCTACGGCTTCGGGATTATCAAAGTAAATTGAAAGGGTGGCCAGTTGATTGTCTTTTGATAGCAGTACTGAATTGCTGGCGCTGTTATCTGCCATTTGCCCCATTATGGAATTACTAAGAGGGTTTCCGCTTTTAATGAAGTTATATAGGGAGAGCGTATTGCCCTGTCTATCGGTAATGGCGGAGGATAAGATGGAGTCTACGCGTTGGATGCCCGGTATTTGCAACAGGGCGCGATTCACTTCGTATAATGCAGTTACACCTTTCCTGGTAAGGAACGATTCCTGCTTCTGCTCAAGCAAAACCAATAAGCTTTGTTGCATGCCCATGGTGGACTCCAGCTTATGGAAGTTTTGAACGCGGGAATCATCCTGGCGAAAATAGTCGGTAATTTCACTACGATACTGAATGTCGGCAATAAAAGTGCTCAGCACAACGCCTATGCAAACAATAAGGAGTGTTAATAGTCGTAATTGAGTGAAATTCATTGAAAACATTATTTTTCTTATGTGTGATGGCAAGGTAACATCTTGCTCCTACATTTTGGAGTCTAATCATCTTGCACAGAGGTCTGCAATGATTTTTGGTAAAAATAAGTCACTGGCCTGTTTCAAAGGCAATCCATCGGCAGCATACAGACTAATATGCTTGCCGTGTGCGGGTAGTGGTGCATCTATGTATCGACGCTGGTCTGAAAGTTTCTCCGACGCTGAAGTATGGGCCGCTAATTATCCTGGTCGCGAATCGCTTCATGGTCAGCCGTTTGCAGAAAATCTAAATCAAATCCTACAACCCATTTTTGAAAACCTATCAGCGCTGATGGATAAGCCTGTGGTTATTTACGGCCACAGCTTTGGGTCTTTAATCGGGTTTATGTTAGCGCATGAAATACAAAAGGCAGGGGGTACAATTTTAGGTTTGTGTGTCAGTGCGCGACGAGCTCCTCATTTGGAGCCTTCGTTTCAGCTGGCCGATTTAAGCGAGGTTCAATTTCTGCAAGAACTCGACCGCTTAGGGGGAATACCTGATACTATTCGTCACAATCAGGAAATGATGGATTTTTACATGCCCATCATTAAAGCAGATTTGAAATTAAATGATTTAATTCGTTCGGATTCGGATCTGCGAGTCGATTGCCCTGTGTATCTATTTTCAGCAACCGATGATAAAGCAGCCAATGCAGAAGAGTTGCAGGCATGGCGTTATTCAACTACTTCACGTTTTGAGCATAAAGTTTTTGAAGGTGGCCACTTTTTTATTCAGGATAAGGCCGACCTGTTTTTGGCCCATTTAAGGACAGTTCTGGCCACTTTGTCTCAGGGTGAAGCGGATGAATTGATTGCCTTTTGACGTAAAAGTTGCTTTGGGTTTTTATATAGTGAAACTTTCTTAACGTTGGCAGTCAATTCTTAAGCAACTCATCAAAAGCTGTTGCAAAAGTGTTTGTTATTACACATTTCGATTACAGTCTGTCACTTAATTGGCCAAATCTTACAAGTTTTAGCGGTCGGCTGGCCCTTAAACTGAGCTTGCCATTGGGTAGTGCTGATAAAAATAACAAGAGGCAGCAAAAGGCAATACACGACGTAACCGATTAAAACTAAAGCGCTTTCTATTTTTATCAGTGCTTTAGCTCGCCGGTATTGAATTTGCCCTTTTATCCTATGAGCACGCCTTCGTCTTTCAATACAGGGTAGAAGACAGTAGGTGACACTATGAAAGGGTTTCCCCAGTTTAAAAACCTGGTTCAGATGACCGCTACAAGAGCATCTGAAAAAGGT
>JBFKSL010000626.1:0-2640 GCA_041626995.1 Ketobacter sp.
ACAGCGGACGCTCACGATCCATCAGGTTACTGTGTTCGGCAGAAACCAGCGCCAACAGTTCACGAATACGGCCCGGTTTGGGTAACGCCACATGACGGAAATGATGCTCCAAATCAAACTGGCTATCGGTTTTCCAATAGGGACGCCCAAAGCGATAAGCCAAGCGTTTGTTATAGGGGGCTACCGGCGTGGAGTATTCTCGCAATTCTTCAGCAAACTTAGTGAGAAAATTGCCAGGGGCATCCTCTGGAAAATCAAACAATTGCAGCCCTGCAATGTGGGTGGGTTGCTGGCGTTTTTCCAGCATTAAGAACATGTTATCTGATGCGCTAAGTGGGGTCATTGGGGGTTATCTCTTCCTGGGATAAAGCCTTATGAATTTTAATGGGAATAAACATTATGTACATGACGCTAACGTACTTTTGACGACAGTTTTCCTGCCTACTACTGCATAGGTATTGTATTTCAGCTGACCCATTATCACAGTAATTTGTCACTATATGCGCTGTATATCTTTATCAATCCTTCCTAATATGTTGCTCCTGCCAACTATTGTGGCAGGTAAACATTCGATATAAAAAAGACGACACAGAGGAATCAACGATGCTAGCCAAGAAGTGGGCAGAGTGGGTTATGAACCACCGCATCACCAGTATCGTGCTTGTGGTACTGGGTGCTCTGATTTTAGGGGCAGGCGGAAAAGACGCGGAATTCTCCGCCAATCAGCGAGACTTTTTTAAGCAAGGCGATGCCAACCTGGCAAAGCTAGTCAAAATTGAAGATGCCTATAACAGCGACAAAAATGTCATGGTGCTGGTGGAGCCCCACGATAAAAATGTCTTTAGCCCCAATAGTCTTAAAGCCATTCAACAATTAACCGATTTTGGCTGGCAAGTCCCCTATTCCCAACGCGTGGAATCTTTAAGTAATCACCTCTATACCCAGGTGACAGAAGATGAGCTGTTTGTGGAATATCTGGTGGAAGATGCTTCACAACTAAGCAAACAAGAATTACAAAAACGCCGCGACTATGCTGTGGAAAAAGTAGGCGTTAAAGATTACCTAATCACGCGCGAAGGTGATCTTTCTCTGGTGACTATCATCCTTAATCTGCCAACAGATCGCAGTGGCGAAGCGGCGGTGGAAGTGGTGCAATATGTGCGTGACTATATCGCGCAAATGAATCAGCAGTATCCAGAGATAGATTTCCGGGTTGTCGGACAAGTTCCATTTGAAGTGTCTTTACCGGAAATAGTACAACAAGATGGCGCTACCATATTCCCCTTTGCCACTGTTTTAGTATTTGGCTTTTTAATGTTGGTGCTGCGCGATGTGATTGGCAATATCGTGTGCCTTGCCACTTGCGTACTGTCTATTATGGCAGGCATGGGTTCTGTACTGTGGGCCGGGATAAAGGTGTCCCCCATCCTTGCCAACACACCCGCCATTATCATTATTCTAGCCATGGCCGACTGCATCCATGTGATGGTGAATTATTCCCAGGGGCTAGGAGCAGGCCTCAATAAAAAGCAGGCTCTACAAAAAAGCATTGAGATTAATTTTATCCCCGTGGTGTTCACCAGCATCACCACCGCCATCAGCTTCTTAGCATTGAACTTCAGCGAGTCACCGCCATTTGCCCACATGGGCACCGCCGCTGCCGTGGGTATTTTATTCGCCATGGTGGCGTCCCTTACCTTTTTACCCGCAGTAATCTACTACTTGCCCAGCAAAGCCAGTGGCGTAACCAAAATGCCACGCATGGGCGGGCTGATCCGTTTTTATCAACCCCATGGCAATAAAATTATTGCAGGATTTGCGATCATCGTTGTGGGCTTGGCCAGCATGATTCCCATGAACACGCTGGATGACAACTTCGTAGAGTTTTTTGATGAACGCCTGGAAGTTCGTCGCAATATGGATTTCATGATTGAACGCATTAGTGGTTCGGTGGTGGTAAATGTTAGCCTGCCCGCCAAAGAAAACGGCGGCATTTACGATCCAGAATATTTAGCGTTGCTGGAGGATTTTGACAAGACCCTGCATGAAATTCCGCAATTGCGCTTTGCCGCGTCTTTATTGGAAGTGATGAAATCACTCAACAAAAATATGCACCAGGATGACCCCGAATGGTACCGCGTTCCTGAAAGCCGAGAGATGGCATCCCAATATATGCTGATGTATGAAATGTCACTGCCGTTTGGGCAAGACCTTAGCAACCTGATTAATTTCGACCGCTCCGAAAGCCGGGTAATTGCTGTTTTTGATGAACTGACCGATAAGCAACTCATCGACCTGGAAACTAAACTGGAAGCCTGGCTCAATCAATATGAATTCGACACTCAAGGGGCCACTATTGGTAGCGCCAACCTTGCCTTTGCCCATATGCAGTACACCAATGTGCATAACCTATCAAAAGGTTTTGGTGTTGCGCTGCTGTTTATCTCCTTCCTGCTGATTTTTATGTTCCGCTCATTTCCCCTAGGCATCACCAGCATGATTCCCAACCTGTTTCCTGCGGCAATGGCGTTTGGCATTTGGGCGCTCATTAGCGGCAAAATCGGCTTTGGCATGTCGGTGGGCATCACCATTACGTTAGGCATTGTGGTGGACGACACCATTCACTTCCTGGCCAAATAC
>JBFKSL010000627.1:0-2622 GCA_041626995.1 Ketobacter sp.
CCGTAGACCGGGTCACCCACCACCGGGCAGTGCAAATGCGCCATGTGCACCCTTATCTGGTGAGTTCGGCCTGTCTCTAACTGCAGGCGAATATGTGTATGGGCACGAAAACGTTCCAGCAAACGATAATGGGTCACGGCAGGCTTACCACCAGTGTGTACGACTGCTTGACGAGTACGCTGGGTAGGATGGCGGCCAATAGCCTGATCGACCATGCCACCACCCGTCATCACACCAGTAACAATGGCTTCGTACTCACGAAAGGCGGTCTTTTCCTGTAGTTGCGATACCAGGGAGTTGTGAGCTTTCAGAGTTTTGGCCACAACCAGCAAGCCGGTGGTGTCTTTATCAATTCGATGAACAATGCCTGCCCGGGGCAGGGCCGCCAGGTCTGGCGCATGATGCAGTAACGCATTGAGCAAAGTACTGTCACGATTTCCCGCTGCGGGGTGAACCACCAAGCCTGCTGGTTTATTAATCACCAGAACCTGCTCATCCTCATAAACAATAATTAAATCAATGGCTTGTGGCTCCCAGCTCTGCTCTGGCTCCATTTCTGCGTTGATGGCCAGAGTCTCCCCCCCAACGATCTTGTCCCTGGGTTTTCTGTTGCTACCGTCCACGGTTAGAGCGCCGCTCTTGATCCAGCTTTGCAAGCGAGAACGGGAGAAATCGGGAAACAGCTCAGCGGCAGCCTGATCCAGCCTTTGACCAGCCAGGTGATCAGGAACTTCTGCACTGAGTTGGATTGTTTGGGTCATGGAACTCTCTTTATGGTACCGGGTCGAATTAGGGCGCAGTGTAGCACTGCCGTTCGCTGACAGGCCAGCCACCTGATCGGTTTCCTATACGGATGTGCCGCAAACCTGTTCAGATACAATAATGCCGTTATAATGGCCGCTTGATCCATATAGATAAAAATTCCTACAGACGAGTATCTCCATGCACAAGCTGCAAAACTGGTTGATCCCCCTTTGCATTCTGCTACTGGCAGGCTGCGCCACCGACCCTAAAACTCCGCAACTGTCGGAGCGGCAGTTCTATGAAGATGCCCAGGACGCCATTGAAAGTAACAATATGACCCTGGCCATTGAGCGCCTGCAGGGCTTGGAATCACGTTATCCGTTTGGGCGCTACGCTTCTCAGGCCAAGCTGGATTTGATCTATTGCTACTACCGTGCACTGGATTACGAGGCATCGGCGGCCACCGCAGAGCGCTTTATTAATACCAATCCCGACCACCCGCAGCTGGACTACGCCTATTATATGAAGGGGCTGGCATCCTACAGCGTGGATCGCGGCATTTTGGAACGCTTTATTCCCAGCGATTTCACGGAACGGGATATGGGGCCGGCACGGGAATCGTTTGAAGACTTTAATCGCCTGTTAAACCAGTTCCCCAATAGCAGATATGCAGCAGATGCACGCCAACGCATGGTGTATTTGCGTAATTTGCTCGCGGCCTATGAGTTGCGTGCGGCGGAGTTTTATATGCGCCGTGGAGCTTTCGCCGCAGCTGCCAATCGTGGCCGCTATGTAGTGGAGAATTTTGATACCAGCCCATCGGTACCTGATGCGCTGGTATTGATGGCAGAAGCCTATACAGAACTGGATTTGCCAGAACTAAAGGAAACCAGCTTGGCTGTTTTGCGCCACAACTACCCAAACCACGCCCGCTTTGATGAAAATGGCGAATTTAACTACACCATGGTTAAGCGAGGCAAAAAGTCGATGTGGAGCGTTCTAACCTTTGGGCTAATTGATTAGAGGCTGCTGAGTTAGCAGCCTAGTCCCCCGCAGGCCATTTGCAGGTGATGGGGTAGCGTCGGTCACGACCAAATCCTCGCGAAGTGATCCGCGCCCCAACCGCCGCCTGCCGACGCTTGTACTCGTTCAAATCCACTAAGCGAATGACTCGACGCACAACCTCATCATCATAACCCTGGGCCACAATGGCAGCGGCGCTGAAATCCTTTTCTACATACATTTCCAGAATCGCATCCAACTCGGGATACGGAGGGAGGCTGTCTTCATCTTTTTGGTCCGGCGCCAGTTCTGCCGAAGGAGGACGATCAATCACCCGCTGGGGAATGGGTGGGTTGTCTGGAGTTAGGCTGTTGCGATATTCGCACAGCTTAAATGCAAGGGTTTTTGGAACATCCTTTAGCACATCAAAGCCGCCAGCCATATCGCCATACAAAGTGGCATAACCCACGGCCATCTCGCTTTTATTACCGGTGGTGAGCACGATGAATCGCTTCTTATTGGAAAGCGCCATTAGCATCACACCACGACAACGTGCCTGTAAATTTTCTTCGGTGGTATCCCGTTCTGTGCCAGCAAAATCTTCTTCAAGGGTCGCCATAAAGGCATTATACATGGCCTCAATTGGGCGAACCTTGTACTTCACCCCCAGAATATTGGCTTCTTCTTCTGCGTCATCCAAACTCATTTGGGATGTGTATTTGAAAGGCATCATCACAGCCTCAACGCGATCAGCACCCAATGCATCCACGGCTACGGCAAGGGTTAAGGCAGAATCCACGCCCCCTGATAGGCCAAGCACAGCACCTTTAAAGCCATTCTTATTCACGTAGTCCTTAACCGCTAACACCAAAGCAC
>JBFKSL010000628.1:0-2617 GCA_041626995.1 Ketobacter sp.
CAATGTCCATCTTCTCAGCCATGGCCTGCAAGCTTTTTTCCAAGCTTGTTAGCGTAGCCAAAGGCCGGTCCTGCAAGCTGCGGCGGCTATTACTTAAAAATATGGAATGGCCAACAGCATCAAAGTGATCCGAAAAAAATTGCTCGATAAAATTTATTTCTCTGCGAAAAACTTCCTGCGCACCGTAAGGGGCGAGCGCCAAAGTGTATAATTCAACCTCGCCTTGCTTTGATTGCTCCAGCTTTGCTAAGGCCTGATCCAATTGTGGCAACTGCTGGTAGAGAAAATGCTCTGATATCACATCGGGATCGTGAACAGTAATACTACCCTCCGCTGACACCAGTTCACCATTGCGCCAACGTCCACTGTATTCTTCCTTCCCACCCGCTTCGGTTTTAGAAACAAATCTGCCTTTACCATGCTTAACCCCATAACGAAATTCACCTTGATAATATTCGCCATCAGCTGACCAATGCTCGCCCTTTCCTGAATAACGGCCATAGTCAAACTCACCTTTATAGCGCTCGCCATCAGCGCCAATATACTCACCTACTCCAGCAAGGTAGCCCTCTTCGAATCGACCAATATACTGATTACCTTTCTCATCGGTTTTGATACCTTCGCCATGAGGTTCCCAGTCTAAAAACTCACCCACATAGCGACTGCCATCTGCATGCTCTTCCGTGCCCTTACCGGTTAAGCTTCCTTCAACATAATCGCCTTCATAACGGCTACCATCTTCGGTTTTATAAATCCCCACGCCGTGGTAGCTGCCCTTAATAAAGCTTCCGGTAAAACGATCACCATCTTGGTAAATTATCTCACCCTTGCCATGATAAAGACCGTCACGCACTTCACCGCGATAAACATGACTGTCTTTGTCAATCCAGGTACCGGAACCTTCAATTTTGTCATGCAAAAAATCGCCTTTGTAACTATTACCGCTGGGCCAGGTTAACTTTCCTTTACCATGCATTAGATCCTTGTCAATCTGTCCTTGATATATTGCACCATCGGTGAATTGGATTGTGGCATAGCCCTGGCCTTGCCCATTTTCAAAATCCCCCTCATAGGAATAGCCAGTAACCATAGTGAACTTGCCCTGACCATGGAACATGCCGTTATGAAATTCTCCTTCGTAGCGGTTACCATTGGGCCACTCCAATATGCCACGTCCATTAGCCAGACCATTTTCATCCAGCTTTCCCGAATACACACCGCCATCGGCATAATACTCTACCGCACGATAGTTAAGGCCTTCACCGGTTAGCTGATAAGTAGTGGATAAGTACAAACCTAGGCACGCCCCAAAAAACGCTGACATCAGCGCAATACCAAATTTGAACATAGGAATACCTGTTTTAAAGAAATATAATAGAATTATCGGCAACAGAGGCTATAGGAATCAAGCACCTTCGGATCAGCGAGACTAATCAAAATTGACGCTCAAGCCTATTGATGTCTCACGCCCTCGATTGGGAAGAGGATCTGTATGACGGTTTCGTTGTGGCGGCGTTTCATATTCTTCATCCAAAAGGTTTTTGGCCTGAAGAAAAACGCTTATATTCTGGCTAAAGGCATACTGCCACTTTCCATTCACCAACCAGTAATCACTTATGGGCACGGTATCGGTTTGAATCTGCATCTTGCGCACCCCAGCATAAGTTGCGCTGATATTTAAATTCCAATGATCCCGATGATAATTAACAATGAACGACGCCAACTTTTCCGATTGCCGGAAATCTGAATCTGGCAAGTTTCTAAAGTAACTGCCATTGGCATTAAGCTGCCAGTTTTTATTAATTTGTACACTATACTCAGCTTCAACCCCATAAAAAGCTTCATCTTCAGCTTTATTTTCAAAATTCGAAGATGGCAGAGTTTCATCACGAAATATCACAGATTCGATTTCATTATAAAAACCATTAATGGTAACGGATTGCTTTTCCCATTGCCCAATCCAAATCAATTCCCAGGTATCAATGGTTTCCGGCTTAAGGTCTGGATTTCCCACCACACCTCCGGAGAAGTCCCTCAACATCAATTCATTAATGGTGGGAGCTCGAAATGCTTCTCCATACAGAAATTTAACCGTCTGCTGCTGAGTAATCGACTGCACAACACCCAAACGAGGACTGATTGAAGAACCTATATTATTGTAGTGATCATACCGTGCTCCAAATATAACGTCTGTTCCTGTTACAAACGAATTTTGGCTTTGAATATATAATCCAGAATTTTTACGAGTAGCATCAGGATATAACTCGTAGGTTGTTGAAGTAGATGTCACTAAATTGAAAGCTTTCATATTGCTATAGCGATAATCTAAGCCAAATTCCAGGCTATGGCTTTCGTGATAGCTCCATTGGTTATGCAGTTTCACATCCACATTATCTTCTTCCTGCAAAGCATCCGCCACACTAAATGGCCCAAAATCAATCTTCGGATCAAATTCATTATCTGAATAAACGACACTGAATTCACTTACAAAAGATTTGCTCCAATCCACACCCTGTTCAAATCGCACATGCCCATGCTTATGCTGGGTATAGTTAATATTGGAAGACGTACGCTCAGAAACGTAATAATCTTCAGCTTCACGATTAAACATCATTGC
>JBFKSL010000629.1:0-2614 GCA_041626995.1 Ketobacter sp.
AGGTTAGGTATCGACTCATCATTTGCTTGCCAGGGTTGCGACAAATCCATGTCCAGAAAAATGTCATTCAGTGTCAGGGAGGCGTTGGCATCTTCCAGGTAACTTAAGTGAGGATTGATTTGGTCATAGCCAAGGTTGTCAGCAAGAATGACAGGCTGGAGAGGGGTGGCCTGAGTTAGGCCCGCAGCAACAAATACCACGAACAAGATCGCAATCCGCAACTGCATAGGAAAACTCTAAACAACAAATGGCTTAATTACTGTATAATTAAAGCACAGCCTTATGGGAATGGCATGAAAATCAAGGGGAAGGTGGCAAAGAGCGTGTAGCCCTTTACCTAATTGTTTTGGCAGTTTTCGCTAATATATTTCTGTACTTCTTTGATTCGGTTATTGATTTCTTCTTCGCTCAGGAAGCGAACCTCGCCTTGCTCATTGGTTTCCTTAACCCGCCGGTTAGCCTGCAATTGACCCAGGTTTTGCTTTTGTATCTCACAGTTGCGCTTCATGATCTCTTTATTGCGGGCTTCAGCTTCTGCCTGAGGGTCTGGGTTATTGGACTTCTCCCTTGCCTCCTGAGCTACCTTGCGCTGTGTTTCCAGGTTTTCAATTGCTTTATCTTGGTCACTGGATGCCCCAGTTTTTACGTTAATCTGCACAGCCGTGTCCGTATCTGGAGGGTTAGCCCCATAGTGTGTTGTGCCTTTCTCATCCACCCATTTATAGAACTTGGCTGCATACAAGCCAGAAGCGGAAAGTAATGTCATTAGAAAAACTGTAAGAACCAATAAGCGCTGTTTTATCATTGTGTTGCCTAAATTCCAGTTATAGCTTCGTATAAATATAGCTGCTTACAGGAATGAGTCGTAGAAAATCCCTGCTAAATTGTGAAATTGTCTGAAGAATTTACATAAGTTTCGCAAAACCAGTCTAAGCGTATGGTTTTAAACGTAAAGCCTCTCTATTGACAAAATTTCCTACCATGTCAACATATGCGGCTCACTGAGGTGGGTGCAGGCCGGTAAGTGACCCCTTGCTATCCTGCGCTAGAGCGAGACAATCGCCACTTTAAATGCAGTTATCTGCTTACCCCGTCGATCTCGCTAGAATAGTCATGTGCGCAAAAGCACATGTGGTTGGTTATCCCGAACGGGGGTGGTTGGCCTAACTAGCTTAGACCCACAGAACATGCTCACTAGAGTAGTAATTAAGTGAACATGGCACTGGCATTCACTGACTTTAAACTAGATCGTAATTAGGCTTGAGCAAAATGTTGCTGGCTATCTGTCCGCACAGTTGTTCAAGATAAGGTGTGAGATCGTGGAATTATTATCCGGCGCAGAAATGCTTGTTCGGGCATTAAAAGATGAAGGGGTTGAAACCCTGTTCGGTTATCCGGGCGGTGCGGTTCTTCATATATATGACGCATTGTTCCAGCAACAAGGCATCACCCATGTGTTAGTGCGGCACGAACAGTCCGCCGCTCACATGGCCGATGCATTTTCCCGCTGTAGTGGAAAAACTGGCGTGGTCCTGGCCACTTCCGGTCCAGGTGCAACCAATACCGTCACCGGTATTGCCACAGCTTATATGGATTCCATTCCCATGGTGATCATTACCGGTCAGGTTCAATCTGACTGGATAGGGGATGATGCATTCCAGGAAACGGATATCGTTGGTGTGACGCGCCCCATCGTCAAGCACAGCTTTATGGTGAAGCATCCTCAAGACATCCCTGAAATGATCAAAAAGGCGTTTTACATAGCCAGCACTGGTCGTCCAGGTCCTGTTTTAGTGGATATCCCCAAGGATTACACCAATCCTGCGGAAACCTTCGAATACCATTATCCAAGCAAAGTAAAAATGCGCTCCTACAACGTAGTGAGCAAAGGGCACTCCGGGCAGATCAAGAAAGCGCTGGATGTGTTGATGGCGGCCAAGCGTCCCATCTTCTATACCGGTGGTGGTGTGATTCAGGGTAATGCATCAGCGGAGCTAACCAAGTTGGTTCGTGATTTTGGTTTTCCCTGTACCAACACCTTGATGGGCCTGGGCGGATTTCCTGGCGATGACCCGCTGTTTGTGGGTATGCTCGGTATGCACGGCACCTACGAAGCCAATATGGCCATGCATCATGCCGATGTTGTGGTGGCTATTGGTGCGCGTTTTGACGACCGTGTAACCAACAACACCAACAAATTCTGTCCCAATGCCAAGATCATCCACGTAGATGTTGATCCGGCTTCTATTTCCAAAAACGTACCGGTGGATATCCCTATTGTGGGGCCGGTGGATCAAGTGCTCAAAGAAATGCTTGATCAGTTGGATAAGTCCCAAGACAAGCCTGACCAGCAGGCAATTGAAGCCTGGTGGAAACAGATCGATGCTTGGCGCGCCTACCACGGCTTAAAGTTTGATACCAAAGATGACCTGCTCAAACCTCAGCAAGTTATTCAAGCTTTATATGAAGTAACCAAAGGCGAGGCCATCATTACTTCTGATGTGGGTCAGCACCAAATGTTTGCTGCGCAGCACTACAAATTTAAGTATCCGCGTCAATGGATCAACTCTGGTGGTTTGGGCACCATGGGCTTCGGCTTACCAGCAGCGATGGG
>JBFKSL010000630.1:0-2605 GCA_041626995.1 Ketobacter sp.
CACTTGCTAATGCTATATTTGGCACGAACCCAAAAATAATAGTTAAATATTTATTATTCATTGCATTACTTCTTTGACCCACTCATTTCATGTAACGCCTCGATCACCGGGCCAGTGTAGTGGAGCAAATTTTATGGTAAAAGAGCGTAGCGATACCATAAAATTTGTGGAGCGTAACTGGATCCGCGTGCATCGACTTGTTATGCGCTAAGCTGCTCACCAAACTATGCGCCCCAGAACAAATAAACCGGCTCATCGCTTTTAGCCAAGAATTCTCTAACTTGTTTTAAATAGTCTACTAGAGACTCAACTGGTGCTGCGCCCCAAAACTCTTCAATTTCCGCCCATTTAGGCGCGACCGACTCAATTTCGCTATCAGATACGGTGGCTAATTTTTTCTGCAAAGATAGAGGAAACGTTAATAACACCGATTCACCATCAGGCTCTATGGCAGGCTGAAACTCGCTCATAAGTGAATCGTAATCTGAGACATTCAAAAACTCACCAAGTAAGGATAGAGGTATAGTGTCAATATTCTTAGCACTAAACCAAAGCCCTTTGTCGTATATGGTTTCTGGGTCGATTACATCTTCCGGGGAATTACCCTGCAAAAAAACTAAATCAGATATCAAAGTATTTTCTCCAAAATCAAGTAAGTGCTATATATTTCTAAATTCTAATTTTAAATGCGCCGCACGGAACCGAATTTCGCATAACGCCCCAATCACTGGACCAGCGCAGTGGAGCAATTTTTGTGGTAAAAAGGAGCGTAGCGACACCACAAACAATTGCGCAACGTAGCTGGTTCCACGTGCATTGGCTTGTTAAATGTGGTGGTATATAGAATAAACATTGCCCTGTTCATGCATCAAGCCTTTGCTCTCATATTTACAAGCCGAAACCTCAATCAATCCTCTGCCTATATATCCAAAGTAAAGTACAGAATTATTAACTTTAGACTCTCGCAATGCTCCCAATGACCTCCTGTGTGAATCTCTCGACATTGGTGAAGAGTATCTTATCCATCGCAAACTATCGTATGTTCCACTTACGGAAATCTGCTTGCACTCAGGGTCCATCCACTTTCTGTTTTCGACCACAGGTTTAGCTATAAAGGTGAAATCATTACCATCAATATCTACACTCGAAATGATAATTGGAAAGAAATCACCACCTGCATACAAAGTGCTTTGAAACATTGCTATGAATATTGCGATGAAATATTTCATACATTTAACGCCGCCAACACGGGCCGAAATGGAGCAGCGAAGCTGCGCAATGTAGGTCCAGCCAGCTTTGCTGGCGTTCGTGCTTGGCTTTGTTAAGCATTTTCTAAAGCCTCAAGCTCTACTTTGTGAAGAACCCAGGCCATGGTTGATGGGTTGATTTTACCTTGCCCCCAATGCGTGCTGGTTCCTCTGATATATTTTCTCATTGCAGATTGAATTTTCGGCATTAGTTCTTCAGGGTTTTCAATTAATGAAAAAGGCTTTTTGCCATAAACAAATTCATATTCTTGCAAGCCTCTCTGATACCAGTACATACCATAGAAAGGCACTGCATGGGCGCGTAACCAAACCCACATATAATCTGGATCATCAACATTTGGCGCTTCTGCATGACATTGCCCACAAAGTAATACAAGATTAGAAGGCTCTTCTGAACCTCCTAAAGATCGCGGAATTATGTGACAGCGTTGGAGCTTTCGCTTATGAGCACACCGCCAGCACAGCTTATCAGCTTCTGCCCAATCAACAGACAAACCACACTCATCTTGATTTAACGTCCAGTAGTCGACGATTTGGCTATGTGTCGTATCCATGATGCTTAACGCCGCGCTCAGGGGAAAAACGGAGCGGAGCTAATTTGTGGTAAAGTGAGCGCAGCGAGCCACAAATTAGTGGAGCGTAGTTTTTTCCCTTGCAGCGCCTTGTTAAATGCTTGGACCACCGAGCTCGTTATCATGGTAATTTTTTACGGCCTTTTTTGATGTTTCTATGGATATGATCTGGCAATTTACCATAAAACTGAAACGGCACTGACACAGATATACACTCAATACAATTATCATCGTTCAACTCAAATGCAATGCCATCAAGCTTTTCTGGTTCAAATGCACCGTCAATCTCTCGGCAAGCACCAAGCTCACCAACTAATCTCTCGAAACTATCTCCAATCCCTACTTTATCTAGTACTCTTTCATTAAACCCAGTGAACAAACTTAATTGTTCCAATTTTTCCGTAGTTTTGTTGAAGAAGAACCATACAGATGCCGTCTTGTATATTTTAAACGGTTCCCTATCTTCGATATCAGTTGCTAGAGAGACGTATGATGACATTTCATCAGAGAAACATCCGAGTTTATATTTTTCAGTTCCAATGCCAGGCTCAATCACTGTTTATACTCGAAACATTTAACGCCGCCATAACGGGCCGAGCGTAGCGAGGTCCAGGGCACAAAGTGCCCGTACGTTCATGGCCTTGTTAGCACGGGCGGGTAAAAGCTTAAAAGCAATTCGGTTGGTGATATAAAAAAATAGCCGTCAGGTTGGTACCGAAAAAACACATAGCTGCGCTAAGTGTTTCTGAACGAGTAGCTATACAA
>JBFKSL010000631.1:0-2593 GCA_041626995.1 Ketobacter sp.
CGTTACCATCATGGTTGTGCACGAAGCCATTCTACGCTCCGCAAAGAAAGTGGCCAAAGCAGTAGGCATTACCTCAGTCGATTCACAAGCCAAAGCAACCGTGAACGCCAACCACAATGAAGAAGCCGATTGGTTAACCCTTACTGGCAACGGCGCCATTCGCCGTCTGCTGTTACATCAGGGCGATGTTGATACCGCGTTTGTAGGAACAGAAGGAGAATCTCTGAACGCAACCGAACCAGAACAAAAACAACAAACCTTTATCGACCTTTATTATGGCTATCTAAACATACCCACTATTGGCCGCAACCTTCTAGGCGATAGCGAATACCAATGGCTTATGAGCGAATTACAGCCCGGAGATCATGCCATTGCGGTCATGGCCAATGGCGAATATTCCTTTAAAGGCTCCGGCTATGTACGGGGTGGTATTTTTGATCGTCTGCAACTGGTGCAGGATGGCACTTACATTAGCTTTAGAGATGTAGATTACTATCGTCTTTCCGATCTATACCTGGCGGGTATTCCAGATTTTACAGAAATGGCGATCTTTATCGCCCGCGCCGATTCCGAATTCAACCCTGCTGCTCCTTGGGAACTGGAATTATTGGTGCGCCGCCAAACCGGACCTATTAGCAGCCTGTTCGTAAACTTTAATAGCCACTATCAACTGCCCGAACCCATGCTCATTCAACCGCAGCCTGAAGCCACTGCGGAGGAAGATATTCCCCTATGGGTGTCCATTTGGCAGCAACGCATGTTTTCCGTAAGCGTTTTAATTGGCAGCTTGATATTGTTGACCACCGTTATCTTTTTACAAGACTGGTTTGTACGTTATCCCAGACTGCTCCACAACTTACGTCATATATTTTTGATCTACACCGTTTTCTTTATTGGCTGGTATGCCCTAGGGCAACTTTCCATCGTTAACGTACTCACCTTTGCTCATGCATTGATGACGGATTTTCGGTGGGAACTGTTTTTAATGGACCCAATCATTTTCATTCTTTGGGGTTTCACTGCTGCCACCATCATATTATGGGGGCGTGGCATTTTTTGCGGTTGGCTGTGCCCATTTGGTGCTCTACAAGAATTGCTTAATGTGGTAGCGCGCCACTTTAAAGTAAAACAAATTGAAGTGCCCTTTTACATTCATGAGCGCTTATGGGCTTTGAAATACATAATTTTACTGGGCTTATTCGGTATTTCATTGGAATCCATGGCAACGGCTGAGCGCTACGCCGAAGTGGAGCCTTTCAAAACCACCTTTTTGCTCTTTTTCCAAAGGGAATGGTGGTTTGCCAGTTGGGCGTTACTGCTGCTATTTGCATCCATCTTTACCCGAAAAATTTACTGCCGTTATTTATGCCCCTTGGGAGCGGCTCTGGCCATCCCCACCAAACTGCGTTTATTTGATTGGTTAAAACGTCGTAAAGAATGCGGCAACCCCTGTCAACTCTGCGCCGTGGAATGTGAAATTCAAGCTATTCATCCCGATGGCACTATTAACGCTAACGAATGCCATCATTGTCTGGATTGCCAAATCACCTACCACAATGCAGAAAAATGTCCGCCCCTGATTAACAAAGCAAAAAAACGCAAACCCAAAAATTCAGATCGTATTGATGCTGTAACGATTTAATTCCGCCAAAATCGAAAAGTGGAGCAACACTATGGAAGAGAAAAAAACCGAAACTGAACAAGTCACCGTAAGCCGCCGTGGTTTTCTTGGTGCATCAACCTTGGCCGGTGCTGCGGGTGTAGCCGGAGTAGCAGGCCTGGGCAGCGCCATAATGAGCCGCGAAGCATTTGCTAAAGCCGCAAAGGATGCCATGGCAAACGCCGTAGTGCACCCGGGTGAACTAGACGAGTATTACGGCTTTTGGAGTGGCGGCCATTCTGGCGAAGTGCGCATCTTAGGAATACCTTCCATGCGTGAGCTTATGCGCATTCCTGTGTTCAATACCGAATCGGCCACAGGCTGGGGTTTAACCGATGAAAGTAAGCGCATAAAAGGCGATTCTGCTGACATATTATGCGGTGATTCCCATCACCCTCATATGTCCATGACCGATGGCAGATACGATGGTAAATATGTGTTTATCAACGATAAGCTAAACACGCGAGTTGCCCGTATCCGTTGCGACATCATGAAATGCGACAAGATGCTTACAGTGCCCAACGTACAAGCCATTCATGGTTTACGGGTACAAAAAGTTCCTCATACCAAATATGTTTTCTGCAATGCAGAGTTTCGTATTCCACAACCCAATGACGGACGTGACCTAGCCGATCCAACAAAATACGCCACCATGTTTAACGCCATTGATGCAGAAACCATGGAAATGGCTTTCCAAGTCATTGTGGATGGCAACCTGGACAACACAGATGCCGACTACACTGGCCGCTTTGCCGCTTCCACCTGCTACAACTCAGAAGAAGGCGTTACCCTGGGTGAATCCATGCGTAACGAACGAGACTGGGCGGTAATCTTTGATATCCACGCCATTGAAAAAGCCATAAAAGCAGGCAAGTACAAAACCATTGGTAACGACAAGACACCCGTAGTGGATGGCCGCGCCAAAGCCAAAAG
>JBFKSL010000632.1:0-2583 GCA_041626995.1 Ketobacter sp.
ATGATCAGCATATGGCATTCCTGTATGCGTGGTGTTGAGTCCGAAGGCACTCTAATTTCGATATCGCCATTGTGCATTAACCTTGCGCAATCGCCGCCATCTATTCCTGTTAAAGCAATTACCTGCATGTTGCGATCGTGAGCGGCTTGAATGGCCTGCACAATATTGGCGGAATTACCGCTGCTGGATATCACCAGCAAGATGTCGCCATCATGACCTATCGCGCGAATCTGTTTGGAAAAGATCTCGTTGTAGCTGTAATCGTTGGATATGGAGGTGATGGTGGATGAGTCGGTGGTTAATGCGATCGCGGGCAGAGCAGGGCGTTCCCTCTCAAACCGGTTCAACATTTTTGCGGAAAGTTGTTGGGCTATATTGGCGGAGCCACCATTGCCGCAGGCCAATACTTTATGATCGCTCAACAGGCATTGCACCATAAATTCACTGGCGTTAGCGATTAAGGGGGCTAACTCGTCCCGTGTTCTTTGTATGGTGACGGCGTTTTCGTCGATTATGCTGGTGATGCGATCTTCAAGTGACATATAGCTTCTCGTGATTCAGTTTGCCGTTTCATTATAGAGTAACTGAACTCAGTAAAAAGCATTTTGTACCCAGTCAATGGCGGGTAACTGGTTTAAGTCTCCAGAAAGGCCCACCACAACAAAACGACAGGCAGGCCAACGATTGCCAAAATGTTGTTGCAGAAAATAATTAGCCGTGCGGATCAGTTTTTTTTGTTTGCTGTGGGTTATGGTTTCCAGCGGTGTGCCTAGGCTGGTGTCGGCACGGTAACGCACTTCCACAAAAACCAGCATGTCGTTGTGCTTCATTACCAGGTCTATTTCTCCGGTTTTGCATTGAAAATTGCTCACGCAAAAACTTAAGCCGCGAGTGGTCAAATAGGAGCGGGCTAAATCCTCAGCCTGGTTGCCGGTTCGCTTTTTCTCGGTTAAGGGCTTCATGGGGGCGTCCTTGCACAATGGGTTCGGGTTCGACTTTTTTCTGTAGGGGGGTGGCTTTACCGTTCTTCATTACCGCCCAGCTTAGTTGGCGTTGAATGCTGTTGTCAGGGCCCACAGAAAGAATGCCGGTTCCGCCAAATAAACCTGCTTCGGGAACGTTGGTGAGTAACTGGATGCGCGATGCTAAGCGATAGGCGTCAACACCCATTGCATTGAGGCGAGAGTAGCGATGATTGGCTTTAGGCCAGGCTTTTTTCATGGCAAGTTGAATGTTGTCTGGTTTCTCCAAAAGCCAGGGAATATCGCAAAACTCAATGCCATTGAGATCTTTGTCCTTTTTGGGCTCCACTTTTCCGCTGTAAATCTGTGAGCTGGCAATCACCGGGATATCGGCGGCGTAATAGAAATCCAGCAGCGGGCGAATTTGTCGAGCTTGTTCTGGGGTGGCCATAAGGAATATGTAATCGATGTCCTGTCGGCGTCTGGGTTGAAATTCGATTCTCTTACCGGTGATGCGTTTTAGTTGGTTGGCGCGTAATTGGCTGTGATGAACCAGCAGCATTTCTTTTATGGCATTGGCCATTTTGGTTTGGTCTTTAAATGTTGCAGTGCTGTTGATTTCACCTTCCTCTGACATCCATTGCTGAGCAAAGGCGCCATAGGCGCGATCCCACCAAGGGTTTTCCTGGTAAAGTACTGCGGCTCGTTGATAGTTTAGTGTCATGGCGTGTTCGGCGACCTGGCGAGCTTCCTCTTCCGGTGATAAGCCAAATTGAAACAAGTTTTTTGGCAATTCGAAGCTGGCGCTTTCCTTGTTCAGTGCAATGGTGGTGATGGGGAGGTCTTGCTGCCAATTAGCCAGCTGGCGGACATTTTCTTTTTGCAGTGGGCCGATGATGATTTCCGCGCCTTCGTCCACGGCACGTTGATAGGTTTCTGTGAAGGTGTCGGTATTGCTGGAGTCATAAACCCGAATATTAATGTTATTCATGGTCTCGGGATTTTTGGCATTGCTGACCTTATGGGCACTAATAAATCCATTTAAGATAGCATCGGCGGCCAGTTTGTATTTGCCTTGGGAGGGCAAAAGAAGCGCGATGTTGTTGGGGCGGTTGGCGCTGAGCTCGGTAAGTATCTGCAGAGTCTCTGGCAGCTGTAAAGCCGCAGGGTGGGTGGTGTTGCGTTTTTGCCAGTCACTGAGGGACTTAAGTTGCTCATCCAAATTGTCTTGCAGCCCCTTGTAGATCCAGGCCAATTCCAGCCAGCCTTGAATATCCGTAACTGCAGCGCTTTTGTAGAGTTCTTCCAACACATCTTGCGGTACTTGCACCAAGTCAGACCAGATTTTTTTCTGATTTTGTAGCGCCACATCTTCATCGCTTAGCATGGGAGCCACAAAAATGCGTTCTCGGGCAGCAGACAAATAGTTTTCACTGAACTCCCACACCGTGGCTCTCAGCAGGCTGAGCCGATTCAGCTGCTCAGCATCCAATTGGTTGCTGATGCTGAGCAAGCCCAGGCGGTCTGTATTTAGTAGCTCCTGAGCCTGGGCCAGGTCATCTTGTTCAATGGCTAAGTGGGTGAGGGCGGTAACCAGCTTTAGGCGTGTGCCTACATCCAG
>JBFKSL010000633.1:0-2581 GCA_041626995.1 Ketobacter sp.
ATAGAATAATCACACTGCTCAACAGGGAGAGAGGCTCGTGTTGATTGAGTTGCCCATTCAGTTCTATCACTACATAGCACTGCCTTTTGTATGGATTGCCATCCAATTTTCATTTTTCTTTTGTCTTTCCCTTTATCAAAAAAGATTTCATCAAAACTCCACTTTAGTTAATCAAACTAAAAGACAGGCCAGTTTTTATTCGATTCAATCAGAGAAAAGCTAATCGTAACGAGTAGCAAAAATGGGAGGTGGACCATGTCCATTAAGAAAGGCAGAGTGCCCTGGATGCGTGCCGTAAGCATTCTGGGGGTTAGTTTATTGATGCCTGTTGGGGTTGCAAATGCAGCAGATGCAGCCGTGCACAAGGCAGAAACAGGAGCAGCGTTAAAATCATCCGTTAAGCGTGGTGAAGGAATATACAACAAGTATTGTTCCGGTTGCCATCAGCCTAATGGTAAAGGCCTGCCGGGTGCGTTTCCTCCGTTGGCAAAATCCGATTATCTTTTAAAAGATAAAAATCGTGCCATCGGTGTGGTAGTTAACGGTTTAACAGGCAAAATTAAGGTGAATGGTAAGGATTACAATAACTCCATGCCCAATTTTGCTTACTTGAAAGACCGTGAAATTGCCGATGTATTGAACTATTCCCTGAACAGTTGGGGTAACGATGCTGGTGGAGTTGCAGTGGGTGCCGTTAAGGCCGCTCGTTCTGGTGCTAAGGCAGAGGGGGCTCACCCAAAAACTACCGATCCAGAACTTTCCTATGAAGGTGCACCAGTAGGTATTGATCCGTCTATGGCGAAAAACCTGGTGACGTCCGAAGGCCCTGCCATGACCACGAAAGAGTTCGATTACGCTAAGAAAGTGTTTTTCGAACGCTGTGCTGGTTGTCATGGTGTATTGCGTAAAGGTGCCACCGGTAAACCTTTAACCACTGATATTACTCGTGAAAAAGGCACGGATTACCTGAAAACTTTAATCACCTATGGTTCACCCGCCGGTATGCCGAACTGGGGCACCAGTGGTGATATGACCGATAAGCAAATCGACATCATGGCCCGTTATTTACAGCACGAGCCACCTTTACCGCCAGAATATGGCATGAAGGAGATGAAGCAAAGTTGGAAAGTGCTGATTCCGCCCAACAAACGTCCTAAGAAAAAAATGAACAAATACAACATTGAGAATATATTCTCGGTGACGTTGCGGGATACAGGTGAAGTGGCGCTGATTGATGGTGATAGCAAAGAAATCATCAATGTGGTGAAAACCGGTTATGCGGTGCATATCTCTCGCTTGTCTGCGTCTGGTCGCTATGTGTTCACCATTGGTCGTGATGCCAAAATTGATATGATCGATTTGTGGATGAAGAAACCAGAAAAAGTGGCCACTATTAAGATTGGTTTGGAAGCTCGTTCGGTAGAAACATCCAAATACAAAGGTTATGAAGATAAGTACGCTGTTGGCGGTTCTTACTGGCCACCACAATATGTGGTTATGGACGGCGACACTCTTGAGCCTCTGAAAATCGTATCCACTCGCGGTATGACGGTAGACACCCAAGACTATCACCCAGAACCTCGTGTGGCAGCCATTGTGGCCTCGCACCAACATCCAGAATTTATTATCAATGTAAAAGAAACCGGTAAGATTCTGTTGGTGAATTACGAAGATTTGGAAAATCTACAAGTAAAAACCATCGGAGCAGCGCGCTTCCTGCATGATGGTGGTTGGGATGCAACTCACCGTTACTTCCTAACTGCAGCGAACAAGTCTGATAAGATCGCAGTGGTGGATTCCAAAGATCGTAAACTGGTTGCGCTGACTGACGTGGATAAGATTCCTCACCCTGGTCGTGGTGCTAACCTGACTGATCCGAAGTATGGACCTGTTTGGGTAACCAGCGCGTTGGGTAATGAGAAAATCACCTTCCTGGGTACCGATCCTGCCAAACATAAGAAAAATGCTTGGAAAGTGGTTCGTGTGCTGAAAGGTCAAGGTGGTGGATCACTGTTTGTGAAATCTCATCCCAAATCTAAAAACCTATGGGTAGATTCACCTTTGAACCCAGATCCTGCTGTCAGCCAAAGCGTTGCCGTATTTGATGTGAATAACTTAGATAAAGGCTACGAGGTGCTTCCAATTGGCGAGTGGGCTGATGTGGGTGAAGGTCCCAAACGTGTAGTACAGCCTGAGTACAATGCAGCGGGTGATGAAGTATGGTTCTCCGTTTGGAACGGTAAGGATCAAAAATCTGCCATCGTAGTGGTGGATGATAAAACCCGTAAGCTGAAGAAAGTGATTAAAGACAAGCGTCTTGTTACACCTACTGGTAAGTTCAATGTGACCAATACGGTGAAAGACATCTATTAATCAACAAGAGTGTAAAGAGAAAGCGCCGCAGAAATGTGGCGCTTTTTTTATTGTTGCTAAAGTGCTTATAAAGACGCAGTTAGATTGGCATACAATTGCGGTAGCTTCTGTGGCAACTGCTTAACGTTTCGAATCACTGCATAATTCTTTTGGCCGAACAAAAAAGGTAAATATTCATTGGCGCGATTATCAATGGTGATGCAGAACG
>JBFKSL010000634.1:0-2567 GCA_041626995.1 Ketobacter sp.
GCATCCTGCACCCGAGTATCAATATCCCACGGTAAATTAAGCGCGCTTAACACCAGTGCCACTGCTTCGTCCCAGGGGTCGTCATAGCCATGGCCCAGAACCACATCGTGCTCGTTGAACAAGCTCACCGCCCAACGCAGATAATCACGGATGCTATGGAGCTCCGCCAAGGCCTCTTCGGTATTGATTAAATCTTGGGTAATGGGTGTGTTCACCATGCAATTTCCGCCATGAAGTTTGGTGCCTATGCAAAGGGCTGGATTTTACATGGTTATGAGGGAAATTGCTCAGTGTTTCATGCGTTTGCTATCTGCGTGTGCGCATTCGAGCACGGGCCAGGGTTTTGGTTCTCTGTTTTCTTTGCTGGGAAGGGGGTACGGCTTTGCGGGGTTGTCGGGACTCGGTTGAGATTTCTGTGAATACTACAGGCTTCGCTACAACTTGCTTCACGGCAGACTACTCAAATGCGGCAAACATTGATCAAATTATAGCCAACTATCAATTCAATATGACAGCTTTGTTTCATTTTGTGCGCCATTACAGACTGCCGGGTCACGCCCGCAAATATTCTACGGCTCCCAGCTGGGATTTACCCACTCCAGCCAACAAGAAGTTTCTGCATCGCTATTGGGCGCCAAATTTGCCACATCCTTTACTTGAAATTGAGTGATCCCCTGCTTAGCCAGTACCTGCTCCAGCGCATGAATAATGGTCTGAGGATCCGCTTTTAGCGCTTTCCCATGGCGATGTAACACAAGAAGGTAACCCTTGCTGTGTGCAGGCAGACCAGAAACAATTGATTGTATAGTTTCAGCAATAGCCTGAGCCTCTTGTACAACATCCTTCAAGGGAAAAGTACCCACCACTACCCTCCCGGTATTGTTCAAATGTGCCGACACAAACTCTGCATCCAGGGGTTGGTCTTCGAGGGTAAGGGTTTCCTCATAGAAATAAATTCGCCGGTTGGGCCGCTCGATCAGATAAAACAAATGATAACGGCGGGTGCCAGCATCCTTCAGCACCCACATGGCCTGGGCGCGATCATTACCGTACAGATTAGGCTGTTGAAAGATAGCATTTGCCCAGGCAAAGCTTTCCCCGCAGTCACGCTTTTCACATTGAAACAACATCTTAAAGCGGGGTTGCGTCACAAAAGTTTCCACTTTTGCTCGAGCTTCCTTGAGCGACAATCCACCCGTTAACTCCCACACCACGGATTCAAATTGCCCATTGAGGCGTTTGTATTCTGCTGGCAATAAACGGCCAGAAGCGGTGTCTTTCTTAATTCGGCCCAGGGGAAGAAAATACAGGCGCTTATCTTCCTTCTGCTCATCAATCACTTTCACAGACTGGAAGATGCTTTCACGAACATTGGCCTGAGCCACAGAAGACATAAGTAAAACCACAAGAACGAAAAAGCTAATTGACTGCATACGCAAAAGGTATTCCCTGTATAATAATGAACACTGCCAACGCAAAGTAACAAAGGCCTCAAACCCTTGCAAGAATGGCAGGCTGAGAATCGCGCGGCATGATATATATGCGGGTTCGTTTTTACCTTTAAACCCTTTTATTTTAGCGAAGGAATTCACTGTGGAATTATCACAACCTCGAAGTGTTTTGATCACTGGCGGTTCCAGCGGGCTTGGGAAAGCTCTTGCTCTTTGTTTTGCCAAGCAAGGCCACAAGGTTTGTATTGCCGATGTAAACGATGAACGGGGCAACGAAACCCTGGCAGAATTAAATCAACTGGCTGGAGAATCCATCTATCAACATTGTGACGTTACCAAACAGGAAGATCTGGAAGCCTGCGTAAACGCGGTGAAGGAAAAATGGGGCAGCATGGATGTCATCATCAATAACGCTGGCGTCGCATCTGGCGGCCCTTTTGACTGGCTAAGCATCGATGACTGGCAGTGGATCATGGATATTAACTTTTTCGGCGTGGTGAAAGGCTGCAAAGCAGCGGTTCCCGCCATGAAAGAACAAGGCAGTGGCCATATTGTTAACGTGGCCTCGATGGCTGGTCTGCTAAACCCTCCCGGCATGAGCAACTACAACGTTTCGAAAGCCGCCGTAGTATCCTTGTCTGAAACCTTGGTGACAGAGTTGGAGCCCCATGGCATTGGAGTTACCTGCCTGTGCCCTTCCTTCTTCAAGACCAACCTGGGCGAATCCATGCGTTCACCAGACGCCGTAACAGCGGGAAACTTGTCGAAGCTGATGGATTCCTCTGACGAACTTACGGCTGACGATATCGCTCAAAAAGTATACGAGGCCATTAAAGCCAACCAGTTCTTGTTAATGCCACACGCCAAAGCCCGAATGGCTTGGGACTACAAATGTGAGAACCTGGATAACCACCTGAAAGCGCAACAACGACTGGCAGAATCCGTCAAAGCCAAAGCCACCCGCACATAAGTGCTCTACCCTTCCCAATCCAATCAGTCACAATGGCCACTTGGTGGTTGTGACTGACCATCCACACTATACTCTAGGTTTTAAGACATGGCGCCGTTATCATATGCGCGCCACGAAAACCCACTCTAATCTCGCTAAATAGTTAA
>JBFKSL010000635.1:0-2557 GCA_041626995.1 Ketobacter sp.
CCTATCCTCATCCCGCTCCAGGGAATTAATGGGCTCGCATAACTGCTCAGCTGGCAGAGGTTGGGCACCTACACACCAGCCTTCCACCAATACAACCACTGCTTGGCCTTGATACTGCGGCCACTGAGCTTGGGGGAGCCTGTCATCGATGGATTTATCGAATGCTGGTATAGGTACTATTTCCGTGGCAGAAGCACCTTGCAAAGCCTCAATGGTGGCCCTCCCCAAAGCCAGATCATGGGTACCCGGTACGCCTCTGGTTTGCAGTAAAGGGTGAACCTGTTGGGCCAGAACCGTTCGTTCAGCCTTGGTGAGATAGATATCGTCTAATGAGAATTTGGCACAGGGCAGCTGGAAGAGCTGTTCTAGCAGGGCCTGTACAAAAACAGCTAAAGTAGATTTTCCAGTGCCTTGAGCACCGTTTACCCCAACCAAAATGGGGCGTTTCAAAGACTGCTGACAGCCAGCAATGCGCTGAGCCAGCGGCAGGTAATATTGCTCTGTGGTTTGAATAAAATCGGCAGGCAAACTCTCTTGCTCAATAAGCTTGCCAGCCTGTTCTTGAAAATCGTTCCACTTGTTTCGTAACACGTTGATCTCTGAACAATTCATTGGCTTAGTGAATAATGTTATTCACGAACCATACCAATTGTTTCAGGGCTGCGCTAATTGATCCATAGGGAACTTATATTTATTTAACAACGGGTTCGCATACATTTCCAACATATAGCGTTGAATGCGAGTAGGGTACTGGGATATACGCGCCGAAAACTCCGCAGCCTGCCTGGACAACTCTGGAGAATCCAAATTATTCCAGGCTTCACGAGCCTGTTTGGCGATCTCTTGAATGCGGGCGCGAGATTCTTCTCCCAGAGTAGCCACCGCTTTACTCAAATCCAGCAGTTGCTCCACAGCCAACCACGACGGTGGGAACAAACGGTAACCCTCTAAAATATGCTCATCTATGGCATGGGCGACAGAAACCGGATTTTCAAAAGGCCCTTTTAGCGGCTTGCCAATTTGAATGTGTACACGCCCCTTAGGCAACGAAATGCCCCGCATGATACTTTCCAGATCTTCACCTTCTTGCTTGGCGTAATCATCGCTGGCACGAGCATCTCGCTCTTTGGCTTTCAAGCTATCGCAAGGATCGTATTCATAGGAAATGGAGACCGGTACTAAATTTAACTTAGCAATGGTATCAGCAAAGGAAATACCCTGCTTTTTCGGCCAGATGTGCAACATTTTAATAATGGCTGGATCGGTCAGGTCAAACCCGTCTTTTGCACGCCCTTCCCGCTGGGCAATCCAAATGGAGCGCCCCTGCTGATTTGCATCGGAAATATAATGGGACAATTCAGTCAATGCTCTCAGCTTGGCTTTAATACCTGTTACAGAGCGATTCACCACAAAGCTTTTATTTAAGCGCAGCAAGTCTGAAACCAAAGGGTTACTCAACAGGTTATCGCCAATCGCAATTTCGGCACTGTTCAAACCTGAACTCATCAAGGAAAAGTTTAACAGCGCAGAATCCAGCGTAATGTCACGATGGTTACTGATGTAAACGTAGGGCACATCTTTTTCTAAATTCTCAATACCACTAAAGGTAAATTCTGAGATGCTTTTCTTGATGGTGCTGCCAACAAATTCCTGCATACGAGATTGGAACTCATCCACCGTGGTAACGTTCTTAAGGCTGCTGGAAATACGGTGGCGCACAAAGCTGGCCAACGGCCGTTCCAGGTAGCGGGAAACACGAGGAAATTGTACGTGAATGATGGCTTGAATCATGGTGTCTGACTGCAGCAAACGCTGAATGACAGCGGGAACCTCATGATCACGATAGGGCCGAATGGCATCAAATTGGCTGTTAGCTTCTGACATAGAATTTTATACAACCTAAATAGTAACTCAGAACATAAACATGTGTTTGTAGATTGTAACCACCTTGAAGAGAATTACACAATCGAATCGCTACAAATTGTGTAAACTGGCCAATTAACTAAGGCTACAGAATAGAAAAAACGGTATCCTACTGAAATTAATGGACCACTTCATGATATAGATCATGAAGCACATAGGCCTCAGCAGGAAAGATAAGCCTGTATAGAAATCAAACAACAAAAACCACGCATTCGGCCTGAATTCAACCCTGTAAATCTGCGATTATCGCAAATCTAATCGATTGAATTGTATAGAATAGTAAGGAACACAACGGAATGACGCCACTTAGTCCCTCTGACCAACTTTTCCTATGGCTTGAGAAGCGCCAACAACCCATGCATGTGGGTGGCCTAATGCTGTTTTCTTTTCCCGAAGATGCCGGCCCTAAATACGTTACTGAACTGGCGGAATCTCTACGCGCCTACCAACAGCCAGAAGGCCGCTACGGCGACAAACTGGTACGCAAAATGGGCCAGAATTACTGGGAACGAGACGACCATTTCGACCTGGAACACCACTTCCGCCACGAAGCCCTACCCAAGCCGGGCCGTATTCGTGAGCTATTGGCGCGGGTTTCTGCCGAGCACAGTAACTTGATGGACAGAGAGCGCCC
>JBFKSL010000636.1:0-2542 GCA_041626995.1 Ketobacter sp.
TCACTCAATCCTTCCGCCAGCTTGAAGCGATTGAAATTATTAGAAAAAATCAAAAGACCACCAGGCTCCAAGCGCTTCATGGCAAGGTCAATTAACTCTTCATGGGCCGCCTGCACATCAAAATAGCCTTTCATACGCTTGGAATTTGAAAATGTGGGTGGATCGAGAAAGATCAAATCAAACTGCCTGTTAGTAGCCCGTAGCCAGGCCATGCAGTCGTTACGAATCAACTCATTAGTCGCTTCGGCGCAGCCATTGATATAAAGGTTATTACGAGCCCAATTTAAATAGGTTCCAGACATATCTACCGACACCGTACTTTTGGCCCCACCCAATGCTGCATGCACCGTAGCCGCGCCGGTATAACAATAAAGGTTTAGGAATCGCTTTCCTTGCGCAAGTTGCTGAATACGATAGCGCGTAGGCCGATGATCCAGAAATAAGCCTGTATCCAGATAATCATCCAAATTCACTAAAATTAACGCACCCTGCTCTTCCACCAGAAAGGTACGCTTAACTTCATTTAATTTCTGGTATTGCTGTTTACCTTTTTGACGCTGTCGACTTTTGATGTGAATGTGAGAATGGGGCACATCAAACAGTGCCTTAATGGTATCAATGCCATCGTCCAAGCGTTTTTTCGCTTTCTCTACATCCACAGATTTTGGTGGAGCGTATTCTTGAACATGCAAGTGTCCGTTATACCAATCGATGGCAAAGTTATATTCAGGGATATCGGAGTTATAAAGACGATAGGCACACACTTGCACTTGCTTCAGCCATTTACTTAAGCTTTTAATATTTTTACGTAAACGATTGGCTAAATCCGGCGCGGGTAACTGACTGGCATCCACATCCGATAATTTCAAACTGTGGAGTTCAAATTGCGCTGCCCGTGGCACCACCTGTCCACTGCGCAATACGCAACGAATAGGGCCATTATAGACTTTGTAGGTGGCGGGATTTTCTAGTTGTAACGCGTCGGCATACTCTACTTGATTGGTGATGATGGCCACTTGCCAAGACTGACAATAGGTCTGCAACATACGGCTCATGGCGCGGTAAAGATAAATTAGCTGAGTGTCCTTATCTAGCCGCTCTCCATAAGGAGGATTGCACACCAGCACACCACCTTGTTCCGCCAGCTTATTATGCAAATGAAATTTAGAAAGCTCTCGACGTTCCACATGAATACAGCCTTCCAAGCCGGCTGCTTTAATGTTTTTTAACGCTGCCTGAATAGAATCCGCATCGGAATCATAGCCTTTGATTTGAAATTGAAAATCTTCCGATTGATCTTGTGCAATTGCATCTGTTATGACTTTTTGCCACAGAGACTCATCGTGCAACGCCCAGCGTTCAAAACCAAACTGTTTTCTGATTAAGCCTGGTGCCATTTTGGCTTGCATCATAGCGGCTTCAATCAACAAGGTGCCAGATCCACACATGGGATCGACTAACGTTGGCCCAGTGTTATCAGGCCACCCCACACTTATTAACAAAGCAGCTGCCAGAGTTTCTTTAATGGGTGCTTCATTTTGCGCCACGCGATAACCACGTTTATGCAACGGATCGCCAGCTAAATCTAACGACACCACCACCGAGTGTTTTCCGAAGTGTACATGAATGCGCACATCTGGATTCTTCACATCGATATTGGGCCGAGATCCAATAAAGTGTTTAAAATAATCCACAATGGCATCTTTAGTGCGATAGGTGTGAAACTGAGTATTAATTTGTACCGCCGCATCCGATGACGTGGAAATGGCGATTGTTTGATTTACATCAATATGCTGCTGCCAGTGAATCTGACGAAGCTTATCGTAGAATTCCTGTTCATTTTTATAGGGGAATTCCACTAATGGCAGTAAGACCTTAGATGCCAAGTGTGACCACATGCAAATTTTATAAACATTGTGCAAAGAAGCCTGGCACGTTACGCCACCCTGTATGGATTGACAGGGCTTACCAGTAATGCTTTGAATTTCAAGCGATAAAAACTCTTCAATGCCACCACCACAGGTAACGATAAGCGATGATGTATTCCAATCAATAACTGACATTGTTCGATTAACTACCTTAAATAACTCTCTGAATTTCAGGGAGTTGTTGATTTTCAATCAATTTATCTATTACTCAAACTCACAACAATGTGACTTCGTTATGACAAATTTTTTGTCGACATTACCACAGAAGTTCGGTACTAATGTATATCCAGCCTAAGCATTCGGAGGAAAATAACTAACAATAATTTCATTTCTCATCTCTATATATCTCAAATAGGAAAACGAGGTCGATCATTTATGAAGAGACAAAAGCGCGACAAATCCAGCAGAACCTTCACTCGTGGTTACCAGGCAGGCGTAAGCGGACGATCAAAAGATTCCTGCCCCTATTCAGATGCAGTTCCTCGACAAGTTTGGCTCAGCGGCTGGCGCGAAGGACGTACCGATCAATGGTCGGGTTATACTGGCGTTTCCGGTATTCATAAAATAGCGAACCTCTAGTCTGCCTTCACAGCTCGAATCAGGTAGACAGCAAA
>JBFKSL010000637.1:0-2532 GCA_041626995.1 Ketobacter sp.
CGTGGAAAGCGCGCTATTGCTGATCATTTTGATATCAACTACGAGCTTGAGCATCAGATTAAGGGTACTGGAAAGGAAGCTTATCTTGAGTCGATTCGTAATGTAATTGAAAAATGCACCTTCACTTATACCCGTCAAAGCGAAATGAAAGGCTTGGGTCATGCGATCCTCACGTCTCGGGTGATGGTGGGTGAGGAGGCTTTTGGCGTCATTTTGGCGGATGACCTGTGTATCGAGCAGGAAGAGGGCGTAATGGCCCAAATGGTGGCCCTCTATAAACAGTTTCGCTGTAGCATTGTGGCTATTGAAGAGGTTCCTATGGAGGAAACCTATCGATATGGTGTGATTGCTGGTGAAAACATCAAAGAAGGCCTGTACCGCGTGACTGATATGGTGGAAAAGCCTGATCCTAAAGATGCTCCCACCAACTTGGCCATAATTGGTCGATATATTCTAACACCCGATATTTTTGAGATTATTGAAAATACGCCTCCTGGTGCCAACGGTGAAGTGCAAATCACCGACGCCCTGCTAACTCAGGCTAAGAAAGGCTGTGTGATGGCCTATAAATATCGTGGCAAGCGATTTGATTGTGGTAGTGTTGACGGCTTTGTGGAAGCTACCAACTATATGTATGAGAACTTCTATAAAAAATAATTACTGATTATTTTGATAGAAGTTGATTAAACCCTGGGTTGAGCTGTCTTGTTGATGAGCTTGCTCAGGGTTTTCTATTGCTGTGCCGATGGTTTTGCTGAGCTGTTTGCCCAGTTCAACCCCCCATTGATCAAACGCATTGATGTTCCAAATGACTGATTGAGTGAAAATTTTATGCTCGTAAAGGGCAATTAGCTGACCCAGTACAAACGGTGTCAGTCTTTGGTATACCAAAGTATTACTTGGTTTGTTCCCTTCGATAAAACGATGTTTGGCCAGTTGTTCAGCTTCATCTCTCTGCATTCCTTTAGCCAGCATCTCTTCCATTAAAGTTTCTATAGATCGCCCTTGCATCATAGCTTGGCTTTGGGCCAGGCAGTTTGAAAACAAATCACGGTGCTGGTTGGCAATGGGAACGTGAGATTGAGTTCCGACGATAAAATCCACTGGAATAAGATGACTGCCTTGATGGATAAGCTGATGGAAAGAGTGTTGAGTATTAGTGCCAACGCCGCCCCATAAAATCGCTCCGGTTGCATAATCGGTTGCTGAGCCGTCTTTTTGCACCGTTTTACCGTTACTTTCCATATCCAACTGCTGCAAGTAATTTGGAAACTGAACCAGGTTTTGGTCGTAACAAATCATAGCTTGGGTTTGGGACTGAAAATAATCGCTGTACCAAACACCGAGTAAGCCCATTATGACGGGTATATTTTTTTCGTAGGGGGCTGAGCGATAGTGTTGATCCATGCTGTTACCGCCGTCCAGAAACTGCTGAAATCCCTTTTTGCCAATGGCTAAACAAATACTCAGACCAATTGCAGACCAAAGTGAGTATCGGCCACCCACCCAATCCCACATGGGAAATAGATTTTCTTCAGGTATGCCAAATTCTGCAGCCGCTTCTAGATTGGTGGAAACAGCTAAAAAGTGATGCTTAATATCTTGGATCGAGCCGCCTTGTTGTAAAAACCAAGAGCGGGCTGCATTGGCATTTGCTAAGGTTTCCAGGGTGGTAAAGGTTTTCGAGCAGACGATAAAAAGCGTGGTTTCCCAGTGGCATTGTTTCATTGCGCTACTGATCTGAACCGGGTCGATGTTGGATACAAATAGGAAACGCGTGCTTGTAGTGTGGTAATGTTGAAGTGCTTCCACAGCCATGAAGGGGCCAAGGTCAGAACCGCCTACACCAATATTAACAATGGTGTTGATGGGTTTTCCCGTGCTCCCCTTTAAGTCTCCTGACTCCAATTTGTCTGCCAGGGCAAACATCTTTTTCCTGGCGACTTCTATCTGCTCGCCATATTGGCAGGGAATCTCTTCTGGCCTTGCTCTTAAAGCGGTGTGCAAAACCTGGCGATTTTCGGTGTTGTTAATGTATTTGCCGCTAAACATGGCATCAATGTTTTGACGAAGGTTTTTTGAAACCGCGAGGCTCGTTAATGCAGCAAAGCTTTGTTCATCAATAAAGTTTTTGGAGAAATCTAATAGCAATCCATCACATTGGGTAGAGTATTTGGAAAAGCGCTGGGGTTCCTGATCAAATAGCGCTTTTAGGCCTTTCCCCTGCAGGCGATTTTTATGATCCATCATCTCTGAAGAAATGAATTCCTTATGAGTCACAGTTTAGGATTCCTATAAATTAAAACAGCGCTTAACCTGTTTGCTTCATGCCAATAAACGAAGCAACATAATTGTCGAAAAAACAATATCGTCCACTGAGCTGATGAATGGGTTGAATGGGGTTGGGCTCAGGGTTAAGAATTTCTGCCGTAAAGCTTTCCCCATCTTCATTCAAAACAATCCGCGCATCCAAAAAATCCAGAGTATGGAAATTAATCGGAAAATAGGTTTTATGTATGGATTCTTTTGCGC
>JBFKSL010000638.1:0-2531 GCA_041626995.1 Ketobacter sp.
CGATCCACTGCATAGTTTGATAAAAGCCTGGCAAGGGCTCGCCGAACTTATCAAGCCCGACTTGGTGATCTACGACTATTCTCCCACGGCAATGCTCGCCATGAGGCACCTGAATATTGCTAAGATAAATGTGGGCACCGGTTTTTCCGAAGCGGTTCCCGGCAAACCCATACTTGATTGGCGTCCGCAGTTTGTTGAACAAACCAACACCCAAGGCGAGCTGATACGGCGACAGGAATCCAAAGTGCTGGAAAATATCAACGTAGTTCAAGCACGGTTAGGGCAACCGCCATTGAACAAACTGTCAGATATTTATTCCACCGATTACACGTTGCTGAACACCTTTCCCGATCTTGATCTTTATCGCAACACACGGGAGCAAGCGGAGTACTGTTTAAAGCAAAACGCGCCAGCATACAAACGAACCATTCGCTTTCCCAACAACAACCAACAAAACATTCTCGCTTATATTAAACCGCAACACCCGCAACTGCCGATGCTGCTGCAAACGCTGGCACGATTTCCTGCAAATTCCATCGCCGTCTGCCCAAGCAACGGTGCCGAGCAGCTACTGAAGTATCAATCCACATCACTTCAGATAATTACCGAGTTGGTAGATCTACAGAGCGCCATGGATCAGGCTGATCTCTTTATTGGACACGGCAACATGTCCAGCACCTGTGAAAGTTTGCAGGCAGGAAAACCATTGATGGTTCTTCCCATTCAGCTAGAGCAGTTGCTTAATGGCAAAAATATTGAACGTTTAAAACTGGGAAAACTGATGGAGAAAATTGATACTCCAGAAATGCTGGTGACCAATCTCGACGAGTTGCTGAAGGAAAGACACTACAAAGACAATGTGGAAAAGTTTTCGCAAGACAACCAGCAATACTGGAAAAACTCGCTACCGGAACGCACCAAAGCGCTATGCAAACAGTTACTAGGCCTATAAAAAGAAAGCGAGCCGCATAGCATCACGGCTCGCTACCGATTAATGCGTAGGCTGACTTTCCTGAGCCTTGGCCGCTTCCTGCTGCTTACGCAGGTTCTCTGCAAACGCCGCTTCAAAATTAATGGGCTGTAGCAAGAACTGAGGGAAAGTACCACGAGCCACCACGTCAGAAATGGTTTCACGGGCATAAGGGAACAGAATATTGGCACACACGCCTTTCAAAATAGCTTCTTTCTGAATGCCTTCTACGCCTTGTAACAGGAACAAACCGGCCTGAGCCACTTCGGCAATAAATGCGGTTTTCTTATCTTCACCGTTCTTAACGGTAACGGTCACTTTCAACACCACTTCCCAAACATTGTCTTCCACTTCGTTGGCGGTGTTGTTCACTTCCAGGTTAACGTCAGGTTTCCATTGCTCTTTAAACAGCTGAGGCGTTTTAGGCGCTTCGTAGGAAAGATCTTTCAAGAAAATACGTTGTAATTGGAATTGTTGTTGCGGCTGTTGGCCGGCGGCTTGATCAGTCATTCTTCTCCCCTAACAGGATTTTAGATTATAAATTTTTGCTTTATGCCAGTAAGGCATCCAGCTTTCCTTGACGCTCTAAGGCATGAAGTTCGTCGCACCCACCCACGTGGGTATCCCCAATCCAGATTTGCGGTACAGTACGAGCACCAGCACGCTGCGCCATATCCGCCCTTAGTTCATGATTGCCCGCTACATTAATGTCTTGAAATTGCACACCTTTGGAACTCAGAAGATGACGCGCCCGGATACAATAAGGGCACCAGGGCGTTGAATACATTACGACTTCGGACATACTGCAACCATATCATTCAATTGAGACACAACAGACTAAGGATAGTCTTATTTACCCTTAACTAAGGGCATACCGTCCGCTTTCCAAGTGCCAATTCCGCCAGAAAGGCGTTTTATGTTAGAAAAACCCGCCTGATGGAGGATTTTTCCGGCAGCACCGGCGTGTTGACCCATTTTGCAGACGATCACCACGGGCTTATCCTTATAGGATTCGATTTCACCTAGGCTGTCTTTCAGCTTACTGAACACGATATTGCGCGAATCGGTTATATGGCCTTCACGGAATTCCTTGGCTTCGCGCACATCCAACACCAACGCCTCTTCATTATTCACCAGGTTAGTGAGCTGCTGAGCACTCACGGTCTGGCCACCACGACGGCTTTCCAAAAAGATAAATGCCGTTAGCAGAACCACAAAAGGGCCTACCAGTTCAGGGTGATTCATGCAAAACTCAAGCAAGCGATCCATTTAATATTCCCAGAAATTCAAAAACTTAGGTAAAACGCAACAGGCGTTCGGAAAAAAGTGCAGCAGAGTATACCTGAAACAGGCAAATTGCCTCCAGCACTGACCGGAAGCATTCATGCTTAATCTAATATTTTGAGGTAAAATAGCCGCAATTCATCAATGCAGTTAATCAGTTGGAATCATGAGCCAAACAGCACGTAAGCCCCACGTTTTAATCATTCTGGACGGCTTCGGTCACCGCGAAGCCGCTGAACACAATGCCATTTACCACGCCAACACCCCAACCTGGGAC
>JBFKSL010000639.1:0-2530 GCA_041626995.1 Ketobacter sp.
ATATCCATTTCTTCTCCGCCATTTAATTCTTGGCTGTTAAAGCAAAAACATTCTGTTTTTTTGAAGTAAGGCGTCGCTTGAGCTGGGGAAACCGATGGGATGGCTTGCCCAACAATAAGCTTAGTACTGGGGTTGCGTACGTGAAAATCCACTTTATGAATTTCACCAGGATGCACTTTTATGCTGAAAGTGTTGGGTTTGAAATCCCACACCATGTCCGGATCGGTATCTGCCAAAAACTGAACTTCAACAGTTCGTTCTTCCTGAACAATGGCGTTTTCAGTATCGGCAGGTTTATCGTTGGTTTTACCGTTTAATCCGGTGATGTCGCATATGGCATCGTACATGGGTGGCAGCACACCCACAGCAAACACAAACATGCCCACCACGATGAATAACAATTTCTTCACCAGGCGGTTGTTTTGTTGCTGCTGTGTTGGCTGCTCACTCATATTTAATCCCTCGTACTCACTTCTTACTTAACTGCTTATTTCACTACAGGGGGAGTGGTGAAGCTGTGGTAAGGTGCTGGGCTAGGTAATGTCCATTCCAGGCCATCGGCGCCTTCCCATACTTCATCACTAACCGGCTCCCCTTTCTTCTTAAAGCAAACTTGAATCAGAATGTAGAGAAGAATTAACTGGCTGACGCCAAAACCGAAGCCACCGATGCTGATCCACCAGTTAAAGTCTGCAAACTGAAGAGAGTAATCAGAGTAGCGACGTGGCATTCCAGCAAGGCCGACAAAATGCATGGGGAAGAACAACAGGTTTACGAAGATCAGTGAACACCAGAAATGCAACTTAGCCAGACCGACGTTGTACATGCGCCCTGTCCATTTGGGTAACCAGTAATAAATACCAGCAATGATCGAGAACACTGCGCCAGATACCAATACATAGTGGAAGTGCGCCACCACAAAGTAGGTGTCATGGTATTGCTGGTCTACCGGTGTGATGGCCAGCATCAAACCAGAGAAGCCACCAATGGTGAATAGGATCACGAAGGCAATTGAGAACAGCATTGGCACTTCAAAAGTCATCGAGCCGCGCCACATTGTTGCTACCCAGTTAAACACTTTTACGCCGGTGGGAACCGCAATCAGCATGGTCATGTACATGTAGAACAAGTTGCCTGCCAAGGGTAAGCCCACGGTGAACATATGGTGAGCCCAAACCACAAATGATAAGAAGGCAATAGATGCCGTTGCATACACCATGGAGGCGTAACCAAATAATGGTTTGCGGGCAAATGTAGGGATGATGGCCGATACCACGCCAAAGGCGGGGAGAATCATGATGTACACTTCAGGGTGCCCGAAGAACCAGAATACATGTTGGAATAGAACCGGGTCACCGCCGCCTGCCGCATCAAAGAAGCTGGTGCCAAAGTGTCGATCCGTAAGCATCATGGTTACCACACCGGCTAGAACTGGCATAACCGCAATCAACAAGAAGGCAGTGATCAACCAGGTCCAAACAAACAGTGGCATTTTCATCAATGTCATGCCGGGAGCACGCAAGTTGAAAATGGTTACGATCACATTCACTGCCCCCATAATGGAAGAAACCCCCATCATATGCACCGAGAAGATAAAAAAGTCGGTGGAGGCAGGGCCGTATTTGGTGGAAAGCGGTGCATAGAAAGTCCAACCGAAGTTAGGTGCATCAGCAATACCCAAGAACGATTGAATCAACGCAATGATCAATAACGTGAAAGCGAATGGCAGAATCCAAAAGCTCCAGTTATTTAAGCGGGGCAATGCCATATCTGGTGCCCCGATCATTAATGGCACCATATAGTTTGCCAGGCCAACAAAGCCGGGCATAACGGCACCAAACACCATGATCAATCCATGAGTGGTGGTCATTTGGTTAAAAAAGTTGGGGTCAACCAACTGCAGGCCGGGATACATCAGCTCAGCGCGGATGATCATAGCTAGTGCGCCACCTACCAGGAACATAATAAAACTGAACCAGAGGTACATGGCGCCGATATCTTTGTGGTTGGTAGCGTACAACCAACGTTTTATGCCTTTCATAGGGCCGTGATGTTCACCCATTTTTAATTCTCCCTATATCTATTTAGCAACGTCGCGTGGTTGGACAACATCAACGCCGTCAGATGGGGTATTGCCCCAGGCGTTGCGCTCGTAGGTAACAATGGCAGCGATTTCTTTTGGATTCAGCATGCTCTTGAACGCTGGCATCGCGTTTTTGCCGTTGTTAACAATATCGATGTGACCCGCTACGGGACCTATGGCCACTGGGCTGTTTACCAAAGCGGGGAAGGTGGGTGGTAAGCCGGCGCCGTTTGCCTGGTGGCAAGCAGAACAGCGAGCCAAATACAGCTTTTCACCTTCTGCCATTAACTCATCTTTACTGAAGGTTTTATCCAGGCTGTTTGCTGCCGCTTCTTCAGCCGCTTTTTGTTCTTGTTGTGCAGAGGCCAACCATTTTTCAAATTCATCAGCTGGTCGGGCGTCTACAACAATGGGCATGAAGGCGTGATCTTTGCCACACAGTTCGGC
>JBFKSL010000640.1:0-2529 GCA_041626995.1 Ketobacter sp.
GCCACCTTTTGGCTAACGCCAACCTTAATAGCATCCACCTTCGCCAATATCTGCGCGCTAAGGGTAGCGTGATTGAGGCTTAGCGCCGTTGCGGGTGCGCTCCGCATCGGGTGGATAGCAATTTTTTGCAGAGGCATGCTAATATTTTCTGCACATGCAATGCTTGCCATGAAGGCACAGAAAAGCCCAAGAAACCATCGATTTAAAAACTTCATTGCTTTGATTTACCTGCAATAGCAAATGATTACGGGGAAGCAGAATAACCAGCTGAACTTGGCTATGCAAATTCATTTAATGTATCTACTAATGTCGAATAGTTTACTTGGCACAGGTCATGTAAAGTAAATAGTTAATTTGTTAAAAGTGGATGCAACACAACAAAAACATGGTGATTAACATGAGCTACCAGTCTGAATACACCCGCTCCATCCAACAACCGGAAGAATTTTGGGCGGAAAAAGCACAAACTCTGGACTGGTTTAAATTCCCTGAAACCATTCTGAGTAAAGATGAGAATGGCATCGACCGCTGGTTTGCTGATGGTGAAATGAATACCTGCCACTTAGCACTGGATTACCATGTGGCCAATGGACGCGGAGATCAAGTTGCCATTTATTACGACTCGCCTGTTACCGAAAGCAAAAAAGCAATCACTTATAAAGAGTTACTGGATCAGGTTTCCCGCTTCGCCGGCGTTTTAAAACAACAGGGCGTAAGCAAAGGCGACCGGGTGTTGATCTATATGCCCATGGTTCCAGAAGCGGCCATTGCTATGCTGGCTAGCGCACGGCTAGGGGCCATTCATTCCGTGGTGTTCGGGGGGTTTGCTCCCAATGAATTGGCCATTCGAATTGAAGATGCCGAGCCGAAAGTTGTTGTATCGGCTTCTTGTGGAGTTGAGGTCAATCGGATTATTCCCTACAAACCCATGCTGGATCAGGCCATCGAAACCGCCGCACATAAGCCTGAAAAAACCATCATCCTACAACGCCCACAAGCCCAAGCAGAATTACAACCTGGACGCGACCTCGACTGGAAGACAGAAATTGAAACAGCTGACCCAGCTGCCTGCACACCTGTAAAAGGCACCGATCCGCTCTATATTCTATACACCTCCGGCACCACTGGTCGCCCAAAAGGGGTTGTGCGCGATAACGGTGGCCACGCCGTTGCCATGTGTTACAGCATGAAAGCCATCTATGACATGAATCCAGGAGAAGTGTTTTGGGCGGCGTCTGATGTAGGTTGGGTTGTGGGCCACTCCTATATCGTTTACGCACCATTAATTACCGGACTGACCACGGTATTTTATGAAGGCAAGCCAGTAAAAACGCCAGATGCTGGCGCCTTCTGGCGCGTAGTAAGCGAATATAGAGTAAAAGCATTATTCTCTGCCCCCACAGCGTTTCGAGCCATTAAAAAAGAAGATCCCGACTCCAAATGCTTACAGGGCTACGACCTTTCCAGTTTGAAAACATTGTTCCTAGCTGGAGAACGACTCGACCCACCCACCTATCACTGGCTGAAAGATCTATTGAAAGTGCCCGTTGTGGATCACTGGTGGCAAACGGAAACCGGTTGGGCAATCTGTGGTAATTTGATGGGAGTAGAACCCAAAGAGCCAAAGGCTGGATCAGCTACCGTTCCCTCCCCTGGCTTTGACGTACAAATACTAGATGAAGCAGGCGAACCTGTTGGCCCTAATAAACAGGGAGCAGTTGCCATAAAACTGCCTTTGCCGCCCAGCTGCTTGCCCACCATCTGGGGCAACCACCCACGCTTTAACGATGGTTATTTGAAAACCTTTCCAGGTTACTATGTTTCTGGAGATGGCGGCTATAAAGATGAAGATGGTTACGTATTTATCATGGGCCGCACAGATGACGTTATTAACGTGGCAGGCCATCGCCTTTCTACTGGAGAGATGGAAGAAGTATTAGCGGATCACCCCGCTGTTGCAGAATGCGCGGTGATTGGCGTGCATTGTGATTTGAAAGGCCAAAAACCATTGGGGCTTGTTCTGCTGAAAGACGGTGTTGAAGTGGATGAAACTGTTATACAGCAAGAGTTAGTTGCAATGGTTCGAAAAGAAATTGGCGCTGTGGCCAGCTTTAAAGATTCTATTATCGTATCGCGTTTACCGAAAACTCGTTCTGGAAAAATACTGCGCAAGGTATTGCGACAAATAGCCAATGGAGAAGAGTATACCGTACCCTCTACCATTGATGATCCTGAGAGCTTACCTGAGATTGCTGAGGTGTTTTTGAAGCATGGGGTTATATCGGGGTCTGCCTAGTATTTTTCTTCATAATTTATCAGGACTGCGACACAACGGATTATATAGAATATAATAAGATGATATACCCATTTATATTAATGGCGTTTTGAACATTCCTAACGATTTAATTCAATAATCTATTCGTGTACAAGTGGATTCGCAAATACCATCCGCACGTAATCCTGATACAACCGGACCTGCTTAACCAGCGCATGGTTGCTGCCAAAGATACGGGATAAAATAATGCCACC
>JBFKSL010000641.1:0-2523 GCA_041626995.1 Ketobacter sp.
AACCTAGCCGGCGTTATGAGGACGCATCTGCCATGGCAGATGCACTACGGGGATTGTGTTCGCGTGAATTTGGTAAGAAGGCAAGCTGATGTTGGATATTTACGGTGTTACAGATATTGGTTGTGTACGTAAGTGCAATGAAGATTACATTCATTGGCAGCCATTAAAGCAGCCGGGGCATTATCTTGCGGTTTTGGCTGATGGCATGGGCGGCTATGCTGGAGGCTCAATGGCCAGCAGGCTTGCAGTGGAGTATTTTACCAAATGCATCATGTCTTCCTTCGAATACAGCAAGGGGGACAGTAATGATGAAATTGCTAAACAATTGTTGGAGGCGGGAACGCTGGCTAATCGAGCGGTGAGACAGCAGCGTTCCGAAAGCCGTGAATATGAAAAGATGGGCACCACCCTATTAGTGATGCTGATTTTGGATGATGAATGTTGGTTAATGCACGTCGGGGATTCCCGTTGCTACCGCCTATCGCAACATTCACTTCAGGCGATGACAAGAGATCACAGTTTAGTGCAGGAATTACTCGATAAAGGCAGCATCACAGAAGAAGAAGCGGAAAATGCGCCATTTAAAAATATGCTGACTCGTGCTGTAGGGCCAGACAGTTCGGTGCAATATTCCCTGGCCAAATACAGCTTGCAACATGGTGAATCCTGGCTGCTATGCTCTGATGGTTTATACAATACATTACCCTCGGTACGAATTTCTGAATTGCTACAGCAAAACAAGCCAGCTAAAGAGGTGGCGCAAGCTTTGGTTCAGGAAAGCTTAAAACAAAATGCGCAAGATAACGTTTCCGTTATCGTTATACAGCCAGAATACAATGAGAGGAGAAATTGAAATGCCGATCTTAGCCCAATTGGTTGATGATGTGGTTGTGACAAAGTTTGACTTAAAACAGGGTGAAATCACTATCGGGCGTCATCCTGACAATGATATTATCATCGACGACATTTCCGTAAGTGGCCATCACGCTGTAATCGAGGTGGAGAAAAGCCAATATTTCGATGGCGCTTTGGAATATTTTATTATTGATAAAGACAGCAAAAATGGCACTACCGTAAACGACAAACCAGTAACTGGACGCGAGCGTTTGGTTAATGGAGATATAGTGCGTATAGCCTGGAACCAGTTTAAATTAATTGACGACACAGGGGGTGAGCTGGCTAGCACAGCGCACGTGTTGCAATAAATCAACTGGCTGCCCTTTTTGCTATTTATTGCAATAGGAGAGGGTAGCATGGCTAAAAAAGATCTTACATTTTACAATCGAAAAGAACGCCCATGGTTGAACCGACTGGATCGTTCAGCCATTGTCGGACACACCACTGCAACCAATACCAAACTTTGGTTTCGTTTAAAAAAACAAGGTAATTATCAAGTCGTTATATCACAAACGCCATTGCGCGGTTTGGTATCTACTGCGCCTACTCTAAAGGGCGATGACTGGGTGGTGAAGAACGATCCTACGGGTAAGCATATTACCTTGTTTGCGGTTGTGGATTTTGATGTTACTGGCGCCACGGATTTTACTTTCACTCTCAATACGGAACTTCCCGCCATAAAAAGGCTGGTGCCCGATTTTCAAGCTGAAACCTGTTATTACTACGGTGTGTTTAATCGTGATGATAGCTGCTGGGAATTAGGCATAGAAAAAGAACACTGTTTTACCACGTTGCCCCAAGATGGTAATGGCCCCTGGGATGTGGCGTTTGGTTTATACAGTTGCCATATGCCGTTTGATCCAAACTGCTCTTCCAAAGCCGATGCCTCCATGTGGGGCATAATGGAAGAAGAGCTGCGTTTCAATAATGCCCGCTTTGTTATCGGTGGTGGTGATCAGGTGTACGTAGATGGCACTGATTATCTCAATATCTGGGCCTGGTTGAAAAAAATCAAAAAAGAAAAGCCCACCATAGAAGATATGAAATCCTGGTATCGAGATATCTATCGTGGTTATTGGGGCTTCCCCAATGTAAAAGCCGTTCATCGACATTATCCTAATTATATGATTTGGGACGACCATGAAATCATGGATGGATGGGGATCTTACACAAAAGAAGAATTATCTGATGAGCTAGACAGCTGGTTTGAATGGGAAGATGAAGATAAGAACGTGGAGTTGGCGAATAAGATGTTCAAAGCCGCCAAGCATGCCTACTTGGAATATCAGCACTGCCATAATCCCACCACACCTAAAAATCAATACGACTATACGCTAGAACAATGCGGAGCGGATTATTTTTTTCTGGATATGCGGGGAGTGCGAAATTTTGAAAATAAACAAAATGGTATTTTGGGCGCTGATCAACTGCGACGCTTGTCAAAATGGATAGAAAATCTATCGGCAGAAAAAGATGGCCCTATTTTTGTGGTATCTACTGTGCCTATGGTGCATCTAAAAGATTTTGTTAGCGACACGTTGGACTGGTTAAGTGTTTTTGGTGCTCGTGATGATGTTCGTGATCACTGGGAGCAAGATCACCATAAAGATGAATTTAAAACTCTGT
>JBFKSL010000642.1:0-2519 GCA_041626995.1 Ketobacter sp.
ATCAGCGTGCCTTGGCTGTTACCCATACCGGTATGCACATTTACATCAAATGGAGTTAGTGCATTGCATTGGGTAGTAAAAGTAGCGAGGAAAAGGCTGGTGATGGCAATTGCCTTGTGTATCATTGGCTTAGTTACAATCATGGAACTTGTATCCGATTGGGAGCAGATTAATTCGTAAACGGTGTACAGCAATAATCACCCGGTATGATTATCAGATTAGCCCATGATTTACGCTGTAAAGTGCTGTAACTGGCTGAAAAATAACAATTAAGTAGAGATTCAATCAGTTAACATGCAAATTAATTTGTAACCAGAATTCGTCAAAATGCTGACGAAACAAAGTCGAATAGATTAAAAAATAACCAATGGATAGTATTCAGTACCAGCTTAGCTATAGCCGACGTAAAACCATTGCTATCTACGTGAGTGCGGAGAAGGGTGTAGAGGTGCGTGCACCCCATCATATTAGCGCTGACCAGGCCCACCAGTTTGTACTGGAAAAGCAAAATTGGATTGAACGCCAGCTTCTTCAACTGGCTCAGCGTCCAGACAAATTCGAGCCTCAATGGCAGTGGGGTAGCCAGCACTACTTTCTGGGTGAAGCCCAAACATTGCATTGCTCTCCTTCGCAAGGTACAGATTACATCGTATCTGGTAAGCCCAATGATGATGCCGATAGTGTGCAACGGCGAATTACCCATTGGTATCGTGAGCAGGCGACAGAGGTTTTTAACGAACGCCACCAACACTGGAATGAGCAGCTCGACTTTCTGGATTTGCCATCTTCTTATATCGAAGTCCGACAAATGAAGAGGCGCTGGGGCAGTTGTCGCCGCAATGGCAAAATCACCATCAACACTCACCTGGTTAAGTATCCGTTGGAATGCGTTGATGTAGTGATCGTGCACGAGCTGTGTCATTTATTGGAATTCAATCATAGCTCCCGTTTTTATCAGTTAATGAGCCAAGCGCTTCCCAATTGGAAGAAGCTGGATGCCTTACTTAACACCCTCAGTTTGCAGTACTAAGCGGTCCCTCCCAAGCAAAAAATTGACCTGGGTTTGTCACTTTTGATCATTTTGCTGTTCACGTAACTCCCCTAGCATTTAAACAAGCGTTTAATCAATAAAAACAAGTGATTCACACTCAGGGAGCTTTCATGACAGACAATCCCAATAGCTGTTTCGATCTAACATTAACGGAAGAACAGCGTATTACCCGCGAGTCCATGCGCCGATTTGCTGAAGCCGAGATACGCTCTATTTCTCGCAGTGCAGATGAAGCGGCAACAGCGCCTGATGGGTTTTACGATATGGCTGCGGAGTTGGGCTTGAGTTTGATGCCCATACCAGAGGCCTATGGCGGAGCTGGTATGCCTCGCTCACCAATTTCTAACATTTTAAACGCAGAAGACCTTGCCTATGGCGATATGTCATTAGCGTTGGGTATGTTGGCGCCGCTGGGTTTTATTAACAGTATTTTGGATTTTGGTAGCGAGGAACAGCAGGAGCGCTTTTTAACGCCGCTGGCCAGTGAAAAGTATGTGGCTGCCAGCATTGCCATGATGGAACCCAAAGCAACCTTTGAACTGGATGACACCGAAACCACAGCCAGCAAAGTGGGCGACACTTATCAGTTAAGTGGCGAGAAATCCATGGTGCTAATGGCGAGCAGTGCACGTTTTATATTAGTGATTGCCAAAGTGGAAGGCGAGGACAGCCTGGCGGGTTTTGTGATTGAGCCAGGTTTTAAAGGTGTAGAAGTTGAAGCGGCTTCTTTTATGGGTTTGAGGTCGGTTGAGATCTGCTCTGTGAAATTGAATGAGGTAGCTGTACCGTCCGCTAACCGAATAGATCTCGATGCTCAACGCTTAACGGATTCATGCAAAATCGGTATATCCGCTTTGGCGTTGGGATGTTGCCAAGCGGTGCTGGATTATGTAGTGCCCTACGTTAATGAGCGGGTAGCGTTTGGAGAGCCGATTTCTCACCGTCAATCCGTTGCGTTTATGGTTGCAGATATGGCCACTGAAATTGAAGCCATGCGCATGATGGTGTATCGCGCAGCTTCACAAGCTGAGCAAGGAGTAGATTTTCATCAGAGTGCGTATCTGTGTCAGTTGTTTTGCGCAGAGCATGCGATGGAAATCGGCAGTAATGGTGTTCAGTTATTGGGTGGCCACGGATTTATTCGCGAACATCCAGTGGAAATGTGGTATCGAAATTTGCGGGCTGTAGCGGTGCTACAGGGTGCATTTGTGGCTTAATGATGCGGAGAATAAGAAATGATTAATTTAGAATTGCCTCAGAAATTACAAATGACCCAGCAAATGACTCACCAGCTGGCCAGCACTGTTTTTCGCCCCATAGCAAGAAAATACGACAAGATCGAACACTGCGACACACCTAAAGAATTGATTCCTGTTGGCCAGATGCTGGGTAGCGTTTCAATGGATGGTGGTGCGCCGAAGGAAAGTGGTTCATCCGATGAAGTCAAAAATGGCGCCAATATGATGCA
>JBFKSL010000643.1:0-2512 GCA_041626995.1 Ketobacter sp.
AGTGGCAAGAGGGGTAAAAGTTAATTCGGATGTGTTAAATGGCGTGAGTTGTGATATACACAAACCAAAATCGCATCACAAAGAAAAGGTTCTGTTGTATTTTCATGGCGGAGGCTATTGTGTAGGTTCTCCCTTAAGTCATCGACATATCGTTTCCCGCTTGGCAAAAGAAACCAATCTAAAAGCTGTAGTGCCCGACTACCGTAAAGCGCCGGAACATCGTTTTCCTGCACCGATAGAAGACGCCGTATCAGTATATCAAGGGCTGTTAGAGCAGGGCGTTCTACCCAGAGACATCTATTTTTGTGGCGATTCTGCTGGTGGTAATTTGGTGCTTTCCACTTTATTACGGCTCAAAGAAAACGGTGACCCATTACCTGCAGCGGCGTCTTGTATCTCCCCTTGGACAGACCTTTCGATGAGCGGTGTTTCTATTGAAGAACAGGCGGAACACGATTTTCTATTGAGTAAAGAGCTATTAAATCAGTTTGCCAGCCACTATGCCCCCGAGCATGAAGAAGACCTGCGTAAACATCATCATATATCCCCTTTATTCGCCGAGCTGGAAGGTTTACCGCCCCTGCTGATCCAGGTAGGCAGTCGAGAGGTGCTATTGGATGATTCGGTGCGCTTATTGGAAAACGCCCGTGAAGCGGGTGTAAATGCTCAACTTCAAATTTGGGAGGATATGCAACATGTCTGGCACTACAGTTTCACCATGTTGAAAGATGGCCGCGATGCCATTACCTCAATTGCGCAATTTTTTGACAAGCATCAATAAAATACATATGCAAATTGTTTGCGGTTGATAATGATTAACATTTGACATATATTGCTCGATTATCGTGTTTTTGATGACCAATCGGAGCTAACCATGTCATTTTTAAAGAAAAGTCTATTTCCCATGTCGGCAATTGCCCTGGCAGTTCAGCCAGGTATTGCCTCTGCCGATGCCGAATTTGAACGTCGTGTTGAGCAGCGTCTGGCTGCATTGGAAGCTAAGCCTGCGGCATCATCTAGCCTGAGTGACAAGGTATCTTTGAGCGGTCTGGTTGAAATTGAAGCTGCCTTGGGTGAAGACTATGACGACGAAAGCTATAGCAGCTTGGCGGTGGCCACCGTAGAAATCGGCCTGGCCGCGCAAATTAGCGAGCAGGTTGCCGCTGAAATCGTCCTCTTATATGAAGAAGGCGAAACTGAACTGGACGTAGACGTTGCGACCTTAAGCTTCGATAACTTGCTAGGCCCAGTTAGTTTACTGATCGGTAAACAATATGTTCCCTTTGGCCGATTTGAAACTACCTTGGTAAATGACACTTTGGTTTTGGAAATGGCTGAAACTAATCGCACAGCTGCTTTGTTTGGTCTTGAGCAAGATGCTTTGAGCGCAGGCATGTACTTGTTCAATGGCGCTGTGGATCGCACGGAGCATGTTGAAAACTGGGGTTTAACTTTCAGCTTTGCTCAGGATAACTGGAGCGCTGGAGCAGACTACATTTCCAGTTTTGCCGAAACCGATGGTTTTAGCAGTGTGATTGAAGAGGAAGGTTACGAATTTTTGGATGATGATGGTGCCTTCACAGTATCTGGAAAAATTGATCTGGATAACGTGAGCATTATGGGTGAATACCTCACTGCGGTTGATGAGGTTGAGCTTCAGGATGGTCTGGATACATTTGAAGTTGAACCAGAGGCCATTCAGATAGAAGTGGCTCTTGGTGCCAATATCTCCGGTAAAGAATACAGTTTCGGTTTTGCCATTCAACAAACTGATGATGCAGTGAACTGGTTGCCCGAGCAAAGATTGTCTCTGGGCGGTTCCACCGAAATCTATGACGGCGTAGGTCTGGCTGTTGAATTTTGGCACGATGTTGACTACGACCAGAATGACGGTGGTTCAGGTGAAAAATCCAATAATGTCGTTCTGCAGTTGGCTGCTGAATTTTAAGGGGTGATTCACATGAAAAATTTATCAATAGCTGTTTTGTCAGCAGGGTTAGCTTTGTCTCAACCCGTAATGGCAAAAGTAACAGCAGAAGAAGTGGTGGAGCATTATGGTGTGGTTGCACACGCCGTGTTTGCTGATGCCTTAACAACTGCGGAGAGCTTGCAGGTTTCTATCAATAAATTGGTCGAGAAACCAAGTGAAAGAAGTTTGCAAGAAGCACGAGTAGCCTGGAAGGCTGCTCGTGTTCCTTACCAGCAAAGCGAAGTTTATCGCTTTGGTAACGCCATCGTAGACGATTGGGAAGGGCAACTAAACGCCTGGCCTTTAGATGAAGGTTTGATTGACTATGTGGCTAAAGATCAATACCACCATGAAATGGGCAACGTGGGTGGCACTGCTAACATCATTGCCAATACTAAGCTCACCTTTGGCAGTGAAACCCTGGACGTTACCAACATTACACCAGAGTTGTTGGCCAGTTTAAACGAGCTGGGTGGTTCCGAAGCCAACGTGGCCACAGGCTACCACGCGATAGAGTTTTTGCTCTGGGGCCAAGATCTAAAC
>JBFKSL010000644.1:0-2496 GCA_041626995.1 Ketobacter sp.
CAGCTCTAAACGCAGCCCAGTTTATATTCGGTTGCACTTTGCGGGTAAGAAACCATTAACCAAACGCATCACCTAACAAGGTGGTGTAGTCGCCTTCGGCTGGGACGCGCAAAAAGCGCGCGCCCCTAACCACGGCGTTATAAGGCTTTCGAGAAATGAGCGAAGAAGAAAATTATGTAGAATGTTGCACGCATGGAAAGCAGCAAGCTACGTATGTATGTCAGCATATTGTTCATAGTCTCCAAGATGGAACGCCTAGGGGTTTTTGGTCTGCGGAACCAGAGCCAGGAAATGAACGCCCGGATTCTTGGTGTAGTTCATGTGAGGATAAAGTTAATAGCACCGGTGGTGAGTGGAATGATGAATCGGAAGAATTTGCTGGCGTAACTTTGTTGTGCGGTGCCTGCTATGATCGAGCCAAAGCAATGAATAGAAAAAATTAGTAATGGTGCAAGAGCCTTATAACAAGTTGCTCAAGTACACTCCGGCCACAAAAAGCGTGGCCTCCGCGGGACAACCTACACTGCGTTTCGGTTGCCCCTTAGCAAAGCGTTAGGCACAAGCCAAAATCCATTTTGTGTCCGAGAATGACATGAAAGCAAAAGTAGTTAATGAAGAAATCGCTCAAACAGTATCCCTTCAACAATGGGTCAAATTAGTTGTTGCGTACCTCTTTATTCCGCTGATTTTATTTACATGTGGTGGTGACCTCGGTTGGTGGCAGGCTTGGTTATATTCTCTGCTGATCTTGGCTGCTGGTATTGGTGGGCGCATTTGGGCGGAACAACGACACCCAGGATTAACTTCTGAAAGGCAAGATAAAGATATTTTTAAAAATGCAAAAACTTGGGACAAAGTACTTGCTCCATCAATGGCTGTTAGTGTCGTGTTTCCTCTTGTCATTGTGGCAGGTTTGGACCATCGCTATAACTGGTCTCCAGATTTTCCAATATTTCTAAGCGCAATAGGATTTATCTTTATTGCGTTTGGCTATGCTTTCGCTGCATGGGCATTGGCAGAGAACCGTTTTTTCTACAGCGTGGTTTGCATTCGAAAAGATAGAGGGCACGTGGTGTGTAATTCCGGTCCTTACCGATTGGTTCGGCATCCGGGCTATGCCGGAAATATACTTCCACTGTTCGGCATTGTACTTGCGCTGGGTTCGGTATGGACTCTGATACCAACGGCGATAGCATTAGTCATAACGGTGATTCGAACCGTACTTGAAGACCAAACTTTGCAAAGAGAGTTGCCGGGTTATCAAGACTATGCACAAAGTGTGCGCTATCGGTTGATTCCTGGGATTTACTGAAAGCGTATGGAAGAAAATGTAGAGAATAAAGAAGTGCTAAAAATCAATAAGTGGCCTAACAAGTGCCTGCATAGGACAAAGTACAGTGGTCACCTTTATGTGCAAAAGGACGCACAAAAGCCGCCAACTGCACTTTGCCCATGAGGCAGGCGTTAATAAGCCTTTTGCCTTTAAGTCCGTTGAGGCTTCAAAGTAAATGTGCGAATAGGTAGAGTTGAAGTTTATGTAGTAGAACCAAGGAAGGTATTCTTAGTCAGTCCTTCCGAAAAGTGGTTCCAGTAAAAAGTTTTGGTGTTTTCTCTCGTTCGTTCGGTCTCATTTTTCGAGTGTGGTGAAAACGTAGTTTTTGAAAAGTCCAATGTGCACAAAATCGTTTAGTGGCAAAATGTGCCGTTAATGTATAAAGGCGCGTTGGCTAATTAACCAGGCTAGGCACTGGACACGCTTTACAGCGTGCCCGTGCTAGCGGCGTTATGTGTAGGCGTGTTCTAAAGAGTTCAGGAGAATGTATTGCTATCAGTCAAATTAGTCGACGCAATAATAAAAACAGGTGATTTCTTTGAGGGAGAGCTTGATTTTGAAGAAAGGAAAGTTGTTTTAACTAATGAATCTAGGGAGTGGTTTACTAAGAATCTTGGCGTCAAAAACATAGGCTCTGAATTTATGGAGTTCTATTCATTGTTTGTGGGTGGGTGTGGCCCGCGAGACGACGCTGATCCTATATTTACACTTGAAGAATTGCTTGAAAGTAACGAAAACTCATATTGGGAAAATGAATATCCAGGGTTTGGAAAAAAGTATCTGCAACTTTCATCTATTGAGGGCGAACATAGCCTTTTCTACGCTAAAGAAACTGATAAGGTTTATGGTGCCTCATGGGGAGAAATGGGAAATTTAGCTAATGAAACGCTACCAGAAACGTTTGAAAATTTTCATGTGTTCTTGGAGTGGTATTTCAATGTCTAACCAAATAGATCACATAACAAGTAAAGCAACCGGACGGTGGAGGTTCCTTCGGTTCAGTAGACACTTAGAGCTAACAATCTAGGAGTCGAAACAATGCCAAAACCAGGCCCAAGAACGACGTATAAGTACACCGATAAATTTAAAGCTACAGCAGTTAAGTTATGCCAGTTACCTGGAGTCCAATCCAAAGATGTGGCAGAGTCTCTTTGTATTCACCC
>JBFKSL010000645.1:0-2470 GCA_041626995.1 Ketobacter sp.
TGTCGCAGCATATCGGTTACATGATTACCGATATGGCGGGTTTCAATATAGCCACGGGGAATGGCGCCATCTTCTGACAAACGAATGGCCATCTTGGCAATCTTGTTGGCTTCGTCACCAATCCGTTCTAAATCCGTATTGGCTTTAGTGGCCGCCACCAGCAAACGCAGGTCGCTGGCTGCCGGTTGACGCAGTGCAATAATACGGGTGCACTCTTCGTCGATGCGGCGCTCCATACCATTAACTTGTTTCTCGTTGCTAATCACTTCTCCAGCCAGGGCGCTATCCCCTTCCACCAGAGCCTGAACTGCATCCACAACCTGTTTTTCTACCATGCCGCCCATGGCTAAAACATGGCTGCGCACTTCTTCCAGGTCGGAGTTAAACTGTTTTGAAATATGATGTGTGTGATCTTGCGTTTTCATCCGAGCCTCACTATCAACCGTAACGACCAGTAATATAGTCTTCGGTCTTTTTCTTTTGGGGATTTGTGAACAGAGTGTCGGTGTCTGAGTATTCAATCAAATCACCGAGGTACATAAATGCAGTATAGTCTGAAACTCGCGCTGCTTGCTGCATATTATGGGTAACGATCACAATAGTGTAACGATCTTTTAGTTCGTTGATCAGTTCTTCGATCTTTAAGGTGGAAATGGGGTCCAGAGCGGAACAGGGTTCATCCAGCAACACCACTTCGGGCTCCACCGCGATGGTACGGGCAATCACCAAACGTTGCTGCTGACCACCAGACAATCCTAACGCGTTATCATGCAAGCGGTCTTTTACTTCGTCCCATAGGGCTGCACCTTTAAGCGACCATTCCACTCGCTCATCAATGACACGCTTTTTGTTAATACCTTGAATACGTAAACCGTAGGCCACGTTTTCATAAATGGTTTTTGGAAACGGATTGGGCTTTTGGAATACCATACCGACCCGGCGACGCAAGTCAGTAACATCCACATTGCGGTGAAAAATATTTTGTCCATCAAAGGTAATTTCACCTTCGGTTCGACAAATATCCACCAAATCATTCATGCGATTAAAACTACGCAACAAAGTGGATTTACCACAACCGCTGGGGCCGATAAACGCTGTGACACGTTTTTCTGGAATCTTCATGTTGATGCCGTGCAGCGCGCGCTTCTCACCGTAATACAATTTGAAGTCGTTAACCTCCAGGCAAACATCTTCATCTTCCAAACGCTGCGGCTTTAAATCCATGTTAACCGCTTTGTTTCCCATATCCACTTTCGGTGTTGTCTGTGCCGCTGTCATGGGGTCACCTGATTCAAAGTTTGAAGTTAATTCTGTCATAGCTTAATTCTCCAGTGAGCGGTACTTCTCACGCAGACGATTACGAATCATGATGGCAGTCAGATTCAGTACCACTATCACGGCCACTAACAAAAAGGCCGTTGCATATACCAGCGGACGCGCTGCTTCGACATTGGGGCTTTGGAAACCCACATCATAAATATGAAATCCCAGATGCATAAATTTACGCTCAAGGTGCAAATAGGGGAAGTTACCATCTAAAGGCAAAGTGGGTGCCAGCTTCACCACACCCACCAGCATCAACGGCGCCACTTCACCGGCAGCACGGGCAATGGCCAGAATCAAACCGGTCATCATGGCAGGGCTGGACATGGGCAGAATGACTTTCCAAATGGTTTCGAACTTAGTAGCACCTAAAGCTAAAGAACCTTCGCGAATGGACTTGGGAATGCGGGTTAAACCTTCTTCCGTTGCCACAATCACCACGGGTAAAGTTAACAATGCCAACGTGATAGAAGCCCACATCAAACCCGGTGTGCCAAATACCGGTGCAGGGGCGGCTTCAGGATAGAACAGGGCATCCAAATTACCACCCAGGAAATAAACGAAAAAGCCCAGGCCAAACACGCCATACACAATGGAAGGCACACCGGCCAGGTTATTAACAGCAATGCGAATGGTGCGAGTTAATGGGCCCTGTTTTGCGTACTCGCGCAGGTAAACCGCCGCAATCACACCAAAAGGCGTAACGATTACCGACATTAAAATCACCATTAACACGGTGCCGAATATGGCCGGGAACACACCGCCTTCGGTATTGGCTTCGCGAGGCTCATCACTTAGGAACAACCAAAACTGATGAAAATAATCGGCAAACTTGGCGAAAACTCCCATGGCATTGGGTTGTTTGTATTGCACAACCAAACTTAGGGGAACTTCTTTTTCCGTGCCATCCATGGTTTCAGCTACCAGGCTGTCACGCTTAATTTCCTTATAGAGACTATCCAATTGGGCTTTTAAGCCTTGGTATTGTGCATCCAGTTCTTCACGCTGCTCATTTAGCTCGCGCTTTTCATCAGCCGTTAATTTTCCTTCCAATTCATAGCCGCGCTCTTTTAGACGCAGACGTTCTAAGGTGTAATTAATGGCACCGATTTCTTTGTGTTCGATGTGACGAATTTCGTCGAACAAA
>JBFKSL010000646.1:0-2458 GCA_041626995.1 Ketobacter sp.
CGTCACTTCAGCCTTAGGGTTAAACCAACGTAATAACCACGCATAGAGATCATGGTCATCACATCGTCGAATACCAATGCCTGTGGCTGCCATCTGGGTGACAAAGCGTTCCCCGACCTGGTTGATTTCGGTAACGGGGTCGATATGTTCATTATCGTTTAACTCTCTCCGGCGATACAAAAACACTCGTACACGACGCACCTTTCCTCGCCAGCTACCGCCGGTCACCGTGTTATCTTCGAACAGCCCGGCGCTCTGCGTCATTCGCTTGAAATGCCTTTGCATACGGGCAACAAAGTTACTGGCTAACAAACGATGCTCTGGGGTTTGCCTGCAATGGCTCTCAGTATAGGTATTTAAAGATCGTGATAATGCCGATAACGAGTCTTCATCTGAGACAAAACATTGCAATACAAAGGGATTATCGTGTGCCGGAATTGTGTGGTTGATGCAGGTTTGTATATTGGCCTGAACTTCTTGCAAGAATTTACTTGAACGCGCCTCAGTGGAAACGCCATTAATTTCAAACATCGCTGCAGCACTAAAACCATCTTCAAGGGTAAACGTCTCGGATGCCTCATCGTAATCTACCCACGGTAACCAATCGCTCAACGACGCGGGGTGACGATAGAGTGCATCCACATCAGCATCCGAAATCGATGAATCACGCTTTGGTTGCTTGCCTATTAATTGCTTTTCCGCCATATCTATTCCCACCCTGCCTGTTCACCCGGAGCCGCAATATGATCCTGAGTGTAAAGACGGAAAAAGGTGCTATATCCCGGTACCGGGTGACCTGCAGCGGTCAAGTGCCTGAAAACATACATTCGCAGTGTCGGATTAGGTAACCACTGAAACTCTTCTTGTTCAGCATTGGCCACATCGCCGATGGCACGTTGCGGCCTCACCAGCTGTTCATCGTTAGCATTGTGAAATTTTTCATCGTGAATGCTCTTCATAGAAGGCATATCAGTGCCAAATACTTTTGCCTTTCTGTCACCGTAAAAGGAAGTGGCGCAACCAGACAGTAACCCGGCATTAATCCAAATCGTGATTAATATCAGAATCATTTTTCGCATAGCGTAATCTCCTTGCAATCGAACTTTTATCCAGTGGCAAACTGCGGTCTAAATGGACAGATACCTCTACCCCCGGATTCACCACCACCGCATCAAAACTCTGTTTTTGTCGTGCCAACAACCACCGGCTGACTTCATCCGTTGCGGATTGAACCGCCTCACCAGCAACCAGTTTATTAATGTCACCCACGACCGTACTTGTTGTTGATCCAGTTAATGATGATGTTTGCCTCTGCTGCTGTGCTTCGGCGTAGGCGGAACCCGCTGCCCCCAGTCCTGCCAGCCCAATACGCTGGGAAATAAATGAGGGGGCGTTGGTGACAAAGCGCCCGGCCACACAGGGCACACCGCTAGGGTCAGAGATGTAGCCCAAGGGTTGCCCCTGGCTACTGTGGTTCACGATAGAGCCATCCTCAAAGATAAACGTAGCCGATGTTAGGCGGGCGCTGACACAGGAGAGATTCCAGTCGCCAAAACCCAGACCACTGAAAATCATGCCCTCGACCTCTGGCATATCGTGACCATTGGCTAACAGATTTTCTTTGCCTATATAGATTTTTACCGGATAAGGATCGGGTGTCTGTCCCTCCACTGGAATACGGCCAATCAAAGCCGTTAATGCCAATCCGTCCGTCAACGTTGCATCTTTGGGTATCGTATAAATCGGCTCGACAATAATCTGATGTTTTTTCTCAGAATCTAGTACCTCGTTATTCGCTCCTGCCGTATTAGGTGAGCGAGGCAGCAATCCAGTAAAGCGGCCTGTATTGCCTTCCGTTGTTTCTGGCTCAACATAGTCAATAGGGTTATACCAGGCACCCTGATCTGGATTGATCGGAATCACGTTCTGACCATCAAAACCAAAGCCAACAGGCAACCCATCCTGATTTAATTGCCCAATGTCGGTTGAGCTTTTATCTTCTTTCAGATCCTTAAGTTCACGTCTTAGCTGACTGAGATGCTGCTGAAGCGAACCTATGGTCGCCGTGGTTTCATTCAGTGCTTCCTGGGCCTGCTGATTTGCCGCTTCCAGCTTTGATACTTTTTGCTGATTATCCAGCACCCTACCCATGTTTTCTTTAGTCGATGCATTCAGCGTATCCGCTTTTTTTACCGCTTCTCGGGCGTATGCCTGCAATGCTTTGATAGTATCGGTCTGGGTATCACCGTCCTGAGGTTTGGCCGCAGGGTCATATCCAGGCATCTGTTCAACAGGCTGGTAACTTTCCTGTGGCTCCGAGCACATCACGAGTGACAGGCAGCCAATGGCCAGCGCAGCACCTCCAATCAGTAACGGATTCATGCGCTTTTCAGCCATCTTGCATTTCCTCTTTACCGGTTTGCCCACTTTGAAGAACCCGGCTGTCAATCGGCAAGGA
>JBFKSL010000647.1:0-2455 GCA_041626995.1 Ketobacter sp.
TGGATACAATCACTGCTTTATACACCGGCTGACCGATCAAACCTGCACTACTGCGAGACAGTACAATTTCTGCTGCTGGGTTCACAAACGTAATGGTGCCATTGAGCGATACACCGATTATTCCTTCACCCACCGACCGTAACAGCACTTCGTTACTGGTTTTAGCTTGCTTTAATTTGTGCAGCGCCTCTTCTAATTGTTTTTGGCGACCATCCAACTCAAGGAATATACGGACTTTACTTAGCAGAATAAAAGGATCGAACGGTTTAAAAAGAAAATCTACACCACCCTTTTCATAGCCTTTGAAAACATAGCTGTCTTCTTTATTGATTGCGGTGAGAAAAATAATGGGAATATGTCGGGTTTTGGGGCGCTGCCGCATGTAGCCCGCCACTTCGAAACCATCCATGCCTGGCATCTGAACGTCAAGCAACACCAACGCCACTTCTTGCTTCAGCAATATAGAGAGGGCTTCCGGCCCTGAAGTTGCTGCAATGATTTCAACATTATCCAGCTCACCCAGGGTCGCCTCCAAGGCCACCAGGTTCGCCTTTTGATCATCCACTATCAGAATGCTTTGCTTCAAGCCACTGCACTCCCATAGCTATATCCAGATAACCGGTCTGCCATTTCTTCGATGGATAAAACTGCGTCCACCTGCACAGAATTAATAGTAGCAAGGGGCATTATATCCACTGCCGCCTGTTCAGGGTTTTGCACCAGCACATGTCCACCCCGATGCTTAATTGCTTGGGCTCCCAAAGCACCATCGGAATTGGCTCCAGTGAGCACGCACCCCACCATACTGGCACCAAAAGCGGATGCGGCAGATTCAAACAACATATCAATTGAAGGACGGGAGAAATTTAACGGAGCATCCAGACTAAACGAAAACACTTTTTCTCGCTCAATGAACAAGTGGTAGTTAGGTGGCGCAACATAGAAACAGCCCACCTCAATGGTCTGCTTATCTTCTGGCTCCATCACCTTCATATGTGTGTAGTTGGACAACATTTCTGGTACACCGCTCGTTCTGTTTGGTCTTTGGTGTAACACTGCTACCGTAGGAATATCGTACCCAGGCGGTAAGAGCTTTAACAACGAAATCAGGGCGTCCAGCCCGCCACTTGATGCTCCAATTGCAACCAGTTCCACAGTATCAATCAACCCGCTGATAAACTCTTGCTGACTCGTCGATCACCCTAAATCTATCTCGATTAGGGAAACTGGATAAGGATTCTTTAATTCCTAAACCCAGAAAACCACCAATATCCAAACTATCATGGAATAAGGTTAGCACCTTAGCTTGAAGTTCGCGCCGAAAGTAAATCATCACATTACGGCAGATCACCATCTGCATTTCGCCAAATACTTGATCTGTAACCAAATCATGTTGTGTAAACACAATTTTCTGTTTCAATACTGGATCAATTAAAAACCTTTCGTAACCCACTGATACAAAATCTTCGAAGTTTGCTTTCGCGCCACTGGCTAAATAGTTTTCTTTCGCTGCTGCCAACATCTTGTCGTGATAGACACCTTTGCTGGCTTGCTCCAGTACTTGGGAATTGATATCAGTGGCATAGATAACCGAACGATCCCCCAACCCTTCCTCTTGCAACAGAATGGCCATGGAATAAGCTTCTTCTCCAGTGGAACAGCCAGCATGCCAAATCTTAATAAAAGGATGGCTTTTCAATATGGGGATGACCTGCTCACGAATCACCTTGTAAAAGACGGGATCTCGAAACATGTCAGTAACATTAACGGTAATGCCACGTACAAAATGGTGGCAACGCTTTTTATCCCGTATTAATTCGTGCTGAAGATCGGCCACACGTTCAAAACTGTTATCGGAAAGATAGCGCGCAACCCGTCGTCGTAATGATGCTCTAGAATACTCGCGGAAATCATAACCCCAACTGAGAAACAACGCCTCCATCAGGCATTCCACTTCCACTTCAAATTCTGATAATTGCTCAGGCTGTTGGTGATACCACATCAGGCTTGCCTCAACCACATTCCAACAATAGCTTTTAATTTATTCGGATCCACCGGCTTTGACATATAATCGTTGGCACCGGCCTCTATGCAACGAGCCCTATCATCGCGCATGGCTTTTGCTGTTAACGCAATGATAGGCAACTTCTTATAACGGTTATCTTTTCGAATACGCTGCGTGGCTTCTAGACCATCCATCTCCGGCATCATCACGTCCATTAATACCAAATCAAATGGCCCGTCGGATTCCAAAGCTTCAATAGCTTCGATACCCGTTGAAGCAGTAGTAATTTCAAAACCAGATTCCTCTAACACTGCAGACAGCGAATATAAATTACGAATATCATCATCCACCAACAACAAACGCTTTCCTTTGTGAGCATCCAAATCCGCTTGTTCATATTCCTGCATGGGCTCTGGCTCAAGGCTACTTTGCTCCTGGCCTTGCAACCAA
>JBFKSL010000648.1:0-2453 GCA_041626995.1 Ketobacter sp.
GCTTTTACACTTATTGAGCTGATCGTGATTATAAATAGGGTTTAGATCAAATCCGTTATAGCTGTATACATCATCAATCAACACTACCGATCCAGTAACAGCACAATATAGAAGTGGCTCATTGATTTGTTGACTCTCCACTTGGCTGATGTCATGGCCCTTATACCACGAGGTATCTTCCTCCTGGCCATCCCATTGTGAGATGCGCAGCTCCAAGTTTCTTTTGGTGATATCCAGTACATAGATTCTACCAGCCTCGCAATTGGTAAAATTTCGCGCCGAAGCAAGTACTTTGTTAAGCAACTTTTGCACATTACGCTCGGTAGCGAGAGTGGTTGTGGTCTCCACAAACTCTTCTATGAAACTTAAGGATTTAACTAACTTGCCAATATCATTCATATAAAATAGACATAATTAGGTTAAATATTCAGGTAGTCTGAAACACAAATCGTTGCAGGCTCATAGTTAGCTGCACTTCCCAATGTTGAGCACCATCCCATTTGGTGCTGCTCCAGCTTTAACTCGTCAACCTGTACCTGCTTCTCCGATTCCTTATATAGGCACAGATCGAAATCTAACGAGGACTTTTGCACCAACTTCACCAATTCAACAAGTGATGTGAATTGAGAACCGCTAGGCATAAAACTATTAAACTGTTCATCGCTTAGATCATTAAGATGAATGGAAAATTTTCCTGAGCAATCCAACACTTCATCTCCTATCACTAAATTGATGCCCATTTCACTATTGCCTATACCCATACTGTTGCGCTGTTCACATTGAATATGAACTGTGCGAGGTAACCAGGGTTTAACCTCTACCTGTTTAATACCAAAATAATGCTGAATAACCCTTTGCAACATATCCGCACTGCACCGATTGTTCGCTAACAACCCCACCAATGGTAATAATTTAGGCCACTTTAACTGACTGTTTTTTTCAAACTGTTCTATATCAATGCCCGCCGCAGATAACAGCCAACGGGTATACTGATCCATGCCATCGGTTTTATATTGTGCGTAATAACGATATTTATCCCAACAACGCTGTAATAGTTTTATGGCCCTGTGATTAAACAAATCCATAAAATCACGACTGGGATGGTTGGGATCTTTACTTTGGATTACCCGCTCGGTGTAATAAACTGGCAACGGAGAAGCTGGCCCGAATAGCCCCATAAAACTGACGTAGACTTCCACCAAATCACGATCTGGTGTTTTTTGCCAGCTGCAATGATTTATATCAGCAGCAGGAAACGCCAAACTGGGCAGTGCCCGATAACGTAATGATGTAGGGGTATCGCCCTGCTCTGTGTGAACATCACACATGCGCTGCAGCATGCTATTCAGCTGGAAGAAAGAATACTCTCTTACTTGCCCCAAATCTTCCATTATAGTAGTGGCTGCTGCCCCGATCGGGGTCTCCACTGATAAATCTCTCCCTGCTCAACTCCATGCACGACCAAATGATGGAAACTGTTTAAGTTACAATTCAGAGCAAACAGTTCATTCAATATGGATGCGAAGATAAACATATCACCTTCGTTGGCAAAATGGCTTTCCTTCAAACGCACTTGTGTTTTTTGCCCTCGTACAGGGTAACCTTGATGCATCCTATCTTCTGACTCAGTAAAAATACCATCGAACGCATCTAAGCGGTGCTGACTGGCTAGTGCCTGCTGACGGTCGAAGTAACTTTTATAATCGTAAGTGGACAATATCGCCTTTAATGAATGCTCGTTAGTTAGGGATTGATAATTTAACGACATGTTAGAAACCAGACGCCAATGAAACCCCTGATCAACGGGAGGTGAAAAAGATGGCGTAACTGGTGTGATGTTTTCGAAGCTGGCAAATTCCGGACTTGTTCCTGTATCCACACAAATATCCCCAACACCTAACATCATAGGCAGATGGCGGTTTGTACAGGTAAGCTCCAATGAAACCGTTTCTGTTTCTGGAAACACGATCGTTTCCGATTGGTTTACAAATGTTATATAGCTATCCAGCCCCGTGCCCGTCACTGAGGGTTTTTGTCTTTCTCTATAGTATCGGGTTTTGTTTTCAACAGGCGCTTGTTCAAAATGTTCAAAGGACTCAAAACGCCGAAAAACTTGATTGTGTCGAGTTTGATGCCCCCAGCCTTGCACATGATCAATGCTGTATATCTCAAAATGAGAAGGATTTTTGCCAGACGGCAGGATCCGATACTCTGTTTGTTTGTGATCAGCTCGAATGGGAATGGCATCATGTTTGAATAGATTGACCACTGGTGTACAGAACAACCTAAGGTTATGTTCCGTAACACTAACGTGGCTGGGTAGGCTTCTGTTAAAATTAAAGCTCAACTCAATTGATTGTGCAGATTCAACTAGTTCATTATTTTTGGCCCGAGCCTGAATGACATCCAAACCTTTCAGCCCTACGAACTGAAATTTCTCAGGCAAACAATAA
>JBFKSL010000649.1:0-2452 GCA_041626995.1 Ketobacter sp.
AACCGGGTGAAGCCAATAGTATTGAGTATTTTGTGAATACCACCTTTAATTATCCCACCATGGCAGAAGCGTATCGTGTTGCTGCTTTAAACGGCCTTTACCGGATAAGTAGTTATTGATGATAGTGGTGCCTCTCACTCATTCTCAGTTGATTTGGCTGTTTCGAGGGGCACTGCTAGTAACGGTAATGGTAGTAAGTTGGCTGGCTTTTACCGGTTCCAAGGTGATGATGGCCAATTTGGTGAGTGACAAAATCAATCACTTTGCCGCATTTTTTGTGTTGTCGTTTCTGCTCGATCGCAGCCTTCCTAATTTAAGTTTCATAAAATATAAAATCTGGCCACTCCTGGCCTACGGACTTTTCATCGAAGTGATACAAAGCCGGTTGAGCTATCGTGATTTTTCCATGATGGATATTGCTGCGGATGCGTTCGCTCTGGTGGTATATTGGCTGTTGCGAAATCCGATGCGAAAGTTTGTTATGGCGCGGTAGGATTGGGCGTTTCTCCGTACTTATCTTTATTAGAATAATAACAATATGAAGTACGCAAAACCTGCAGTAGTTGAAGCACAAATCGACTACGTATTTGAACAACTCATCGCCAATACATGGCCCCACACTATAGCGGTACTAGTGACCTCCATAGCGCTTTGGTACGTCTCTCATTCTTTGCTTGCCTTTGCTTGGTTGGTTCTGATTTTGGTCAGCCACGTGGCGCGGCTATTTACTATGGATAGGTTATGGAAGCAAGCTCGTGACCTTGGTGATTACCGACGTATTAAACCATTGCTGGTAATGGGCATGTTGCTTGCCGGTGCTATCTGGGGGGTGGTTCCCATTTGGTTTATGAATCAACCGGATGCTGAATCCGTTATCTTTATTAGCATTGCTTTGGCTGGTATGTGCGCCTCATCCTTGCCGGCATTGGCCGCTTATCATCTTGCTTGTTTAGCATTTGTGTCCCCTGTACTGATAATGCTAATTGCGAAGCTGTTTTTGTTGGGGTTACATGCCACGGCGCTGTTAGGAATAGCTTGCCTGCTGGCTTTTGTCATGATCAGCACTCGCATCAATCAGATTATTACTGCGTCTATTACCATAGATTTTCAGAATCGGGAATTGTTGGAGCAGGTGACAGTAGCCAAGGAAAAAGCCGAATACGCGAACCGTGCCAAGTCGCGGTTTTTGGCAGTGGCCAGTCACGATTTGCGGCAGCCACTTCAGGCTCTGGGTTTGATTCTGGAAAGCATGAAATTAAAATTCAAACAGGCGGAACAGCAGGGATTAATTCAGCAGGGGCTGAATTGTCATGATGCCTTAAGTGATATGTTTAATTCGCTAATGGATCTTTCTCGCTTGGAGGCCAACGATTTAAATGTGCATTTAAATCATGTACAACTGGATGATTTGCTGGCGCGGTTACTGCACGAGTTCCAAGCTTCCGCTGAGGCGAAAAACGTGACTCTTGAATTGCACGTAACGCCCGATTGCGTGGTGTACACAGATCCTCTGATGCTAGGTCGTATTATTCGCAATTTATTATCTAACGCCATTAAGTTTGCTGAGGGTGGTTCCGTGTCGGTATGCGCGCGTGAAGATCAGGATAAAGTGGCAATACAGGTAAAGGATACCGGCGTGGGGATTCCATTAGATGAGCAGGTTCGGGTATTTGAAGAATATCATCAGGTGACCATGGAAAATCGTGCTCGCCAGCAGGGGGTGGGTTTGGGATTGTCGGTGGTGAAGCGACTGTCAGATTTGTTGCATCTAGATCTGAAGTTGCAGTCTATTCCAGGGGAAGGCAGTACATTTCGCTTTTTGGTAGCGGTGGGCGATTCATCGCAGTTGCCAGATAAACAGCAAGTGTCGGGTTTTTCTTTGCAGGGATGCCGTGTGTTGGTAGTGGATGATGAACCAGACATATTAACAGCAATAGGTAATTTATTGGCAGAGTGGGGCTGTGAAGTGATAAAAGCAGAAGGGCAAGAATCTGCCTTTGCAGCGCTTGCCATTAATGCCCCGCCACAAATAATAATTTCAGACTACCACCTAGGGGATTGTGACGGTCCATCCTTAATTAAGGCGGTGCAGAATCACCTGAATCTGGAGCTTCCGGCTTTGGTGATGAGCGGAGATACTAGCCCTGACTTGGTTCAGAATATGCGTCAACAAGCTTTGTTTCTATTGCAGAAGCCGGTAAAACCCGTTCATTTGCGCAAAGTAATGCGCCAGCTTCTGCATCAAAATGCTATTGAATAAGGCGAAGCTTACGTGCTTCTGCAACGCAATGGTAGCGGCTGTCAGCATCCAGAATGGTCATTAAGGCGGATACGTGAGATTTTACGGTAGCCTCAGAAATCTTTAACGAATTAGCAATTTCCTGATTAGAATAACCTTCTGCAACAAGCAGCAATACATCCATCCGGCGAGTGCTTAATTGTTTTTTTATCG
>JBFKSL010000650.1:0-2448 GCA_041626995.1 Ketobacter sp.
GAAGAGTTAGAGGGTGATGTTGGCACCATGAAATCCACCATTTCTCGAGTTACTTATCTGGAAATCATGGGAAAACTTGAATTATGGAACGATCAACTGAAAGATACAGAATCCATCACCGAGGAAAATCTGGAAAAAGCCTACGCAGCCTATATGGCAGTTTTGCAAGAAGACCTCAAGAACCCGCAGGTAGATACCGCAAATAAGCTCTATGCAAATGCATTCTTCCAGCTGGGGAAAAAGCGATTTAAGGAAAAGGATATGGAAACGTCCAGATACTTAATCAGCAAAGGATTAGAGATCAACCCGAACCATAAAGAGCTGAAAGACTTGCATGCGCGCTGGCAACGAAGGCATGATGGAGATGAATACTTTCTTGATCGATTTTACTAAAACCTAGTCTGTAAGCTTTTCCATAATTGCCGCTATATTCCAGTTCCCTTCATCATCACAAGCCGGCACTAATAAGGGCAATTCCAAGTCATTGAAGGGTTGCTGGGTTTCCAGCTGTTTTTCCATTACCTCGACTGTAGCCTCCGATGGGTCACCACCTGCTGCACCTCGCTGTACTATGCGCTCCACCAGCACTTCATGGGGAACATCTAAGAAACCAATCAATGTTTTAACACCTAACTCATCACCTAATTTGATAAAAGGTTGGCGATCAGCTTGCGTCAAAAAGGTAGCATCTACCACAACAGAATAGCCACTCTGTAAAACCAATTTTGCAGCACTCTCTAACCGTGCAAAAGTTTGTTGGGAAAATTCTGCAGAATAAATCCCCTTAATCAAGTCACTGCTGCTTTGCAACGGCTTTAAACCCGCCAGATGTTTTCGTGTTACGTCAGAGCGTAAATGGATGGCATCAGCTTGACTGCAAAACTCACGAGCGAAAGTACTTTTCCCAGAACCAGAAACACCACTTGTTATCATCAAAAATGGCGCACGGGGTTTTAATACATCTTGGCAAAATCTCACATAACCGTGAAAAAACTCCATGGTATTAATTCGCTCTTGCTTATCCCCATCACCCTGGGACAATCGCAACAGCAAAACTTTGGCACGCACCATGGCGCGATAAACCAGATAAAACTTAAGAACATCTAACAAGCTATAATCGAACGTATACTCTAAATAAGAATTTAAAACCACGTTGGCTTGTTGAGAATACCCATTAAACCGCACATCCATTAAAAGAAAAGCCAAATCACTCGCCGTATCAATCCAACGAAATGTTTTGCTAAACTCAATACAATCGAAAGGAACGGCTCTCCCTTGCAGCACTGCGATATTACCTAGATGAAGATCACCATGACACTCACGAATATATCCTTGTTTTTTTCGCTGAATAAAAGCATCATCTAAGTGATCCAACATAGCGAGCGACCAGATTTTTATGTCGACAATGTTTTCTATATCTGGCTTTTCCTGTAGTGAAGGTATTATCTGCTTAAAATTTTCATTTACGGGGTAAGCCACAGCCGCACGAGTTCCATATTCAGAATCTTCAGCCACCACTTGCACGCTTTGGTGGAATTCACCCAATTCATAACCCAGCGCTTGCAAGAATAAGCCATCCGCTTCATTACTTTGAAGATAGCTTGATAGTAGAGAATCAGGATCAAACTGACGCATGCGCACAGCATAATCCACCACCTTACCTTTCCCTTTAAAATTTAGGTAACCCTCATGCTCATTCAGAGGGACAACATCAAGATAAAGATCCGGAGCAGTCCTCCGGTTTAGTCGAAGCTCTTCTTCACAATAGTGTTTGCGCAATGAGACAGAGGAAAAGTCCAAAAAACCAAAGTTCACCGGCTTTTTGATCTTGTATACGAAGGTGCCAGTGAGCACCACCCAAGATATATGCGTCTCCCTCCACTCCACGGTTTTTATGGGATGGTTATAAGCAGACTTCTGATTCAAAGTATTGAGCAATGCTGTATCCATATTCAATTCGCCAGCTTGGGTTACACCTCCACGTTGACTCACATCAACACAGCGTTCGTTAGTTTATAACATGATGAAGAGGCTAACGAAAAAGAGGATCGCCTTTATGTCAACCAATGCCATGCCAGACACTACAGCACCTAAATCGCTTGATCAATACAGTGCTAGGGAAATTATGACCAAATCACTTCTGGCTGTGCAAGAAGACTGGACAATTGCTGAACTGGCACAGTTCCTAGTGAGTAACGGAATCTCGGGAGCGCCGGTAGTTAATGAAAGGGAGCAACTTATTGGCGTGGTATCTGTAACTGACATTGCCCGTCACGCAAGCATGAATGAAGATAGAAGCAAAAGCTCAGAACGCCACGGTTTTTATACAAATGATCTCGATTTTGACCTTGATTACGACCTACTTGATGAAAGTAGCGAATCCTCTATGGACGAACACTATGTGAAAGATATCATGACAGACACAGTTTTCGATGTTAGCCCTGACAC
>JBFKSL010000651.1:0-2445 GCA_041626995.1 Ketobacter sp.
GGTCCTACTTGTATTTCACCTGCTGATACCTGACAAATTGAACCACCACCCGCTCCCAGGGTTTCTACTTGTACCATGGGTACTCCGACTAAATAGCGATGATGCATATTCCAACCGGCGGTCGCAGGCGCGCAACCATTTTTCACAATGGCCATATCATAAGAGGTGCCACCCATATCCACGCAGAGCAAATTAGGTGAACCTTTAGCGATCCCTGTGTGAGCCGAGCCAATAACGCCTCCCGCAGGGCCCGATGCCAGTACACGAATAGGTGAGCCATCGATATACTCTTTAGTCATGACGCCGCCGCTGGCTTGCATTACCATCAACTGCTGCCGATAACCTCCATCCCGTAGACGGCTCACCAGTTTTTCTAAGTAAGACGTTACTTGCGGACCAACATAAGCGTTAACCACGGTGGTGCTGGTTCGATCATATTCTGGGCCTCGGGGCAGAACCTGGTGTGACACCGATAAATGAACTCCAGGCATTTCTTCACTAACTATTTGCGCTACTCGTTGTTCGTGAGCTGGGTTAACAAAGGAAAAAATCAGCGATATGGCAACCGATTCAACGTTCTGCAGTTTTAATTTTCGGCATGCTTCACGTACGGCGTTTTCATCCAATTGCTGATAGACGGTGCCATCAAACAATATACGTTCAGGTACGGTTAAACGGCGTCTGCGGGGAGTAATTTGTTTAAACGGTTTTAAGGTGGCATCCCAGATGTTTTCTTTAAAACCCCTTCGATATTCCATTTCATCTCGAAAACCGTGAGTGGTAATTAACCCGGTTATCGCACCGTTCATTTCAATTAACGTATTATCCGCAATAGTGGTACCGTGTACGATTGCATCACATTGACCTAGGAAATCACTTAGGGTTTGACCCTCCTGTTCTGCAAGTTTTTCAAGACCAGTCATTACACCAATCGAGCGATCTTCTGGTGTGCTCAAATTCTTATGAAGAATTATTTCCTGGCCTTTTAAAAGCGCAAAATCTGTAAAGGTTCCGCCAATATCAATGCCCACGCGATAAGTCATTGGCTTGCTCCCATTTCATTTCTTAACGCTTCTGTTGCTGCTACATCAACAGCCAGATCATAGTTCTCTAGTGTGCCAGTTAACACGACGCCATATTGTTCTTGTGCGGCCTGCAAACTTACGTATTCGTCTAAAACGTCTTCCTTTACTGCTTCTGGATCGCGTTTCAGAGCCGGGCCAAACCCGGCCCCACCTCCGTGTTGATAGGCCATTACCGCGCCTGTCGGTAGTTGTGTGCTCTCCACCAGCTCTATTTTGTACTCGTCTTCTGTACCAACTAAGAAATGGTTACTGTACGGAATGGCGTCCGATCCACCACACATTCCCCGTAAAGGGTGTTTGGCTGACACCATCCAAGCCATTGCCGAAACAGGCTCCAAAACTTTTTTAACGTTCAAACTACCGGGTGCTCCTCGCCATTGTCCTGCTCCACCACCATCGATAGTCATTTCTCTACTGATATTTAACACTGGAAATCGGGATTCACTTTCTTCAGCCATAGATAGTAGTAAACCGCCCAGTGAGGCAGGGCAGGACCCCCAACCATCGATACCTTGTACGGCAGATACATCCATGGAACGTGAATCCACGCCTTGATCCATCCACATCATGCCATCATCGTAAAACCCAATTACCGCATTGGGCATGCCAATCTTGTACACTTGAGGTTGGGCTCGTTCTGGAACGACTTTGGATAATGCAATGCAAACTGCTTCTGTGATTTCACAAGCAGGGTGGAAGGAACCCAAGGCAGCCGGTTTATTAGGAGGAGGATGGGCGATACAACCCTCAGGTATAACAAAATTAACGGCGTTGAACAGGCCTTCATTTTTTGGAATGTCAGGATCAATCATTCCGCACAGCTGCACCATAATGTATCCTCGCGAATTTCCAAAAGTGTTCCAAACACCAACTAGGTTTTGACGATCGTCAGTGCCAGTCAAATCCACAGTAAGCTGATCACCATCTACTTTACAGGCCACATGTACCTTAACATCGGGTGTACCTTGGGTGTCTGCGTCCACCCAAACATCTGCTTCATAGGTACCGTCAGGCCAGTTATTTACTTCATTGCGTAGCCGCTTTTCAGTGCTATCTACCGTATAATTCAATGCCGCACGAACTTTGTCTGTTCCGTATTTTCGTATCAACTCCTGATGTTGTTTTGCAGCCATTTGTACGCCACCGATCATTGCTGCCAAATCACCTGAAAATGTTGCAAAGCGGTTATTGCGTTCTACCAATTTGATAACATCGCGACGTTTTTCTCCTCGATGAACTAGTTTTAAGCAAGGAATGGCTAAACCTTCTGTAAAGATATCGGTAGCTTCTAATGTGAATCCACCTGGATCTTTGCCGCCGCGAGCGGGTTCGGGTAGTGGCCGAAGTCGAGTGCCCGCAC
>JBFKSL010000652.1:0-2441 GCA_041626995.1 Ketobacter sp.
GAGCCCCAGTTACCTTGACCATCAATTAATGGATAGCGATAGGAAAAGGATTGTGCCATTAACACCATCGCTTCATAACAGGCTGTATCACCGTGTGGATGATATTTGCCCAACACATCACCAACAGTACGGGCGGATTTTTTATGCTTGGAAGAGGCCTTCAGGCCCAGCTCTGACATGGCATACACAATGCGGCGCTGTACCGGCTTTAAGCCATCACCAATGGAGGGCAAAGCGCGGTCCAGGATGACGTACATGGAGTAATCCAGGTCAGCTCGCTCGGTGTATTCCTTGAGGGGTTGGCGTTCAATGCCTTCGAAATCGATTGGTTGGGTCATAGGTATTCTGGTTTCTACAAGACTCTGAATTTGTCTTCATTCTAATAGAAGAGCGTGAAAAAACCAGAATTGATTCAGCAGCTTAGTAAAGCTGCTAATGTATCTTGCCTGCACGGCGCCGTGCAGCCACCAAACCCACCACACCAATCATCAATAATACAAAGGTTCCGGGCTCTGGCACAGAAGCGGTCACCCGCACCCCCTGCTTGCTCAAGTTCACCCCGTGGCCGTCGCTCACCAACGCACACTTTGAGCCACTTCCACACTGGCTCCACAGAGGCCCGGGCCCCACAGCAAACAATGCTTGCTGGCTCCAGGCCAAAATCCCTTCTACATGTTGGCTTATACCGTCTCCCAGGATACCGCCATCCAAGTCGTACACTAAGCCAAACAGATCCTCAAAATCCAATTCAAAAGGGGAAATGGCGCCATCACCAGAAAAAGTGAGTTCGAACGAATAAATTTCTCCGAGAAAGGAAGACAATTGACCATTACCATCAAGATCTTCTCCTTGAAAACTGCCGGAAATAAAACCTTCATTAGCATAACCATCTTGATAGAAATCAAACCCCATAACTGAAGCCTGACTATGCATACTCAGCAATCCCAACAGCGCTACCACTGCGATTAACATGCCCCTCATTGTTCCACTCCGTTGAAAATTTAAAATCACAATGAAAGAGGCAATCACAATGCCAGCCATCTGAAACTGTGAATTCCTAATAGTGCTAATGTTGATAAGTCACAAAAGGGCTTAAATAACTGAGTGCAACGCACCTTTACGTGTGAGAAGAAAAAAAGTGACACGCCACATTGTCCTGCTGCCATGTCATACAAAAATCACTTAGTAAAAGCTCCCAACAGGTAAAAAAGGGGTGACCAAAGCCACCCCAAACTCAAAGCAAACTTACGTTCTGCCTCAAGCTGCTAGGCTGCTCGCTGCTTTCGGAGCCGCTCCAACACTGCCTGGGCATCATGCTTACCCGTATCGATGCCCGCCTTTTTTAGTTTGTCATTTAAATGCTCACCACCTAGCTCTGCGTTGATTTCCTGCAAAGCTTCATCGTGATCCGTTTCTTGAGATTGATGTTGTTGGATTCGCTCTAATGAGCTGGCCATGTCTTGCATGGAGCTGGTTAAGCCGCTGGAATAGCCCTGTAAATGCCCTAGTGCTTTTTGCGCACTGCGATTGGCTTTTGCCAAATTCAATTCCCGCTGATACTTTTGAATAGCCAGCATCGCAACTCGTAGCTGTTGCTTTAACTTGCCTTCTTGCTTTTGCAGGTAACCGTGCTGCCTTTTCTGTTCTTGCAGCAAGTTTTCATCTTCAGCGATGATGGCTGCTAATTCCTCGGCCAGTTCTTGTTCACCTTTTTCCATTGCCATGAGTGTTTGCTGTTCCCTATGAAGAAGGTTTTCTTCCAACAGCTGATTGCTGCGTGCCAATTTTTTCTTTTCCGCCATCACCGTGGCCAACTGGTGTTTGGCTTGCAATATAGCCTGCTCTGCATCGCGTATTTCCTGCTGAAAGATGCGAATGCTGTTGGCATCAACCAAGTGTTCCAATGGCTCCTGAGCACTGGCGCGAAACAAGGTATTTAATTTCTTCCATAAACTCATGATGAATTACTCCGCGTATTCTTGAATTAGCTGTTTAGTTTTAGCCTCGGATATTTTGTTGATGAGGCGCTGATACTCATGCTCGTCACGCATGGTTTTGGATAGAGTGATGGTGGTGCTCACCAGGAACAGTGCACAAATGCCCATATAGCCCTTAACCAGAATATCAGCGGGTGTGAACAAAATTCCTGCGCCAGTGGCAATCAAAGCAATAGCAAAAGAGGCTTTTACAAAAAATAGCCAGCCTTTGGAGTTGTCTTGAATATTGTCGATCATTTTGGGTGTCTCCGTTGTTGAAAGCAGCGGAGTCAGGATGGCCCAAAGGATTATATCCTTCAACCAAACCAATCATAGTCGCACCAGGAAACACCTAAAGCATCGTATTTTGATACCACAAATGCGAATGCTTTCTTACTATGCAAGCCAACAAGCGTCGACCTTTTTAACAAATCAAATAAGCTTACTGAACAACAAAACGATAAC
>JBFKSL010000653.1:0-2439 GCA_041626995.1 Ketobacter sp.
GATTGAAAAGCTGCGTGGTGAAATTTCTAAAAATATCGAGCGTGATAACAGTATGCTGGAAGAGCGTCGCAGCATTATGGAAGAACTGAACACGCTGCTTTCCTCTATTGAGCAAACCTCTTCTGGGCAACGTGAAGCAATCGAAACGCTGGTGCAGGAGTCCGGTGCCATGTTTAAAGAGGTAAGTCGACACATCTCTGAGCATGTGAGTGGAGAAATCAATAAAATTTCTGATGTTGCGGATCAGTTTGCCGGTAGCGCAATTGAAATTTCCAGCTTGGGTGAATCTTTTAATGTGGCGGTTCAGCAATTTAGTGAGTCCAATCAGGCATTGATGGAAAACTTACAGCGCATTGAAGAGTCGTTGGCCAATACCAACAATCGTAGTGATGAACAGCTAGCCTATTATGTGACGCAAGCGCGTGAAATTATCGACCACAGCATGATGTCGCAAAAGGAAATCATTCAGGAGCTGCAACATCTCTCCCGTCAGCCCGATCTGTTTGCTGAAGAGGTTGAGTAATGGAACATCTGGAAGAAGATGTAGGGCAAGCACCGCCGATTTGGGCTATCTTCGGAGATCTAATGTCCGGGCTGGTGGGCGTGTTCGTGTTGCTGCTGGTGTGGGCGCTGGGAGTTCAGCTGGAATTGGCCCAATCGCTGGAGCAGGAAGTGGAAAAGCGTCAGGTGGAAGAGCAGCGGCGCTTAGCATTAGAGCAAGCCTTACAAGATCCATTGGCATCTGGCCGTGTGACGTTGAATAACGGTAAGATTGGTATCAGTGGCAGCGTGTTATTTGCGCTGAATTCCGACGAGTTACAGCCTGAAGGAAAAAAATTACTCAAGTCTTTGGTGGCACCATTACAAGTGTACCTGAGTGCAAATGATGAAATGCTAATGGTAAGTGGTTTCACCGATAATTTACCCATACAGCATGACAACTTAAATTACGCGGATAACTGGGAGCTGTCCGCTCAGCGTGCATTAACCGTCACTCGAGCCTTAATTGAACAAGGTATGCCGCCGAGCATGGTGTTTGCTGCTGCCTTTGGTGATCAGCAACCTGTAGCAAGCAATGACAACAACGCTGGCCGTTCCAAGAATCGTCGAGTGGAAATGGCGCCGGTACCCAAATCCTCCAACCCACAAGTCAGCCAATGAATCAGCCGGTTACTTTTCAATCTTTGCAGGCAACCGTAACAGCCATGCAGGAACGGGGTGAAGATGCGTTTGACCCGTCTCGTTTTCATTTTATTGTGGCATTGCTAAATAAAGCTGAGAAGCAAAAAGGCGAAGTGGCGGCGATGGTGCAAGAAAAGGCTGCCAATGCATTATCAAGTTATCAAGCAAGTTTGGATAACATTAAGTTGGACGCGCAGAAACTGGTTGAGCAAGTACTGCAAGGCAATCAAGAGGCTGGCCGTTTGTTTGAAAGCAACAACTTCAAAGCGGTTGTTACTTTGGCTGAAAAAGAAAAGCGGAGAAACTCCCGGCAAAGTTATGCCGTATTGCAGACGCTGTTTCATGAAGGGGAAACCGAAGAGGAAGAGTTTCAAGAACAGTTGTCTTTTGATGAAGAGCTGATGGCGCACGAAAACCAACTGCGCAAATCCTTCTCCCCCCAAGTAAATATTGAAGCAACTAATCTAAACGCCTATGGTGATTTGAAATCCCATAAGTTATTCAAAGATACTTGGGTAAAATTACAGGCAGAAAAAATAGTTGCCGATGCTATTAAACAGGCACCAAAAGACGCAGGGCCATTGAATTCACACCTGCTGGCCATTCGTTCTATTGAGGCGATGAAAGGCCTCTCACCTGAGTACCTCAATCGATTTGTGTCTTATATGGATTCTTTGCTGTGGCTGGAGCAGGCTGCAAATCAACTTGAAGCCAGTGAACAAAAAAACAAATCCAAAGGCAAACAAAAAGGCCGATCAAAAAAATGATCGGCCTTTTTGTTTGTTCTTAATGCTTATTTTCGTTTGCCAGGCTTAGGTTTTGGCTTGCCTCTGCTTTCTTTGCGAGCCTTAGGGTTGGGGCTGCGCTTACCTTGTGGTGGTTTGCTTCTGTCGCGCTTGCCTTGAGGCGGCTTGCCTGATTTTGGTTTGCCTTTCTTGCCACCGCTTTTGTTACTCTTAGCAGGTTCTGGGCTTTCTTTACCAAAACGAGTAATGCGCAGTTGCATACCGCATACAGGAATGGTTTTCATTTGATGGAATAATTCCTTTGGCATACCAGAGGGAAGGTCCACGGTTGAAAACTCAGCGCGCATATTGATCTCACCAATATAATCGCTGTCCATTTCTGCTTCATTGGCTATGGCGCCAACAATATCACCGGGTTTTACTCCGTGACGTTTGCCCACTTCAATACGGAAGCGTTCCATTTCAATGTCTGGGAAGTCGCGCAAACGTCCTGGCACTTCATCAATGGGGC
>JBFKSL010000654.1:0-2418 GCA_041626995.1 Ketobacter sp.
ATGGGTGTTATTGGTAAGCGGCTTCCATAAATCAAGATCCACGTCCAACAACTCAAGATTCCAACCGGTTTTTTCGCGTCGCACAGAAGCCACCAGTTTTTTATCGTCTTTCGACCAACTGATATGGCCAATTGCTTCACCCTGCGGCAGCGGCTTTAATAACTGCAATAAAATACCTTCGCTATCTAAAATAGCAATTTGGTTGATGCCTCGATCCACCCGCACAGCGGCGATACGCTCACCATCGGAAGACCAGGCCATGCGAGGATAGCGACCGCACTTAGTAATTTGATTCCAACGACCTTTATCATTTAAACGGTATAAATCTGTAAACACATCCACGTTATCGCAGATGGATTTACGTGACAGCAGCACGCCAGAAGTTTCATGAATATCAATATGCTGATATTCCGTTACGTTAGCCACTTTGCTCTCCACGCCTTCTGCATCAATTTTTTGCAGGGAAGGATGATTTCGGCCATCGTTTTTCATGTAGTAGAAATCACCGTTACTCATCCACACTGGATTGGCATTAATACGGCCACCTTGCACCACCGGGTGCTGGTCCACATCCAGCTTCAACAAAGGATCATTTTGATACTTCTCTTCCAGATAGGCCTGGAATTGGTTCCACAACGCTTCGGCACTCATACCAAACACTTGCTTGGCTCGAGCCTGCATGCGCCAGGGAATAATGTTGTTGTTCCAGTTCAGCAAATATTCCAAAGCTTTTTCTTCGGAATATTTATTGGATAAAAACTCAAAGAAATAATAGCCATACAAATAGGATTGCCCTGTAGGCCAATCAGTGCCCCAATAACCGTGATAACTCAGTTCAGAAAAACTGCGCACGCCATTAATATATTCTGCTCGCATCATGGCATCATAAAACGCACTTTGGCCACGACCAAAATGTTTGTTTTCATCCGTTTCTTCATAAACGGCAAAGCCTTCAGATACCCAGGATGGACTAAAGATTTGTGGAAAGGTAAAAAAGAAGCGACCAAAGATATTACGCAAAACCTCTTGCGCACCGGACGCTTGATCCAAATGCAGAATGTGGACAAGCTCGTGGGTGAATACCTGCTCAATCCAAGGGCTATTATCCAGCAGCTCGCCTTCCACTGGTGCATTCATAAAAATATAAAAACGGTTATAGGGCATTACGGTGGCTCCACCATTGGAGCCATCGAAAGAATCCAAAACCACCACTTCAATTTGTCGTTTTGGCTCCCACTTTAACCGCGGGGTTAGTTTGACATATACCGTTTCCGCAACAGCCGCCACTCGTTGTGCAAAAGGCAAATGCTCATCACGATAATTAATGCGAAAGTGATCCGTTTCTAAAGTTTTCCAATCCTGAAACGGTTGTGGCATTAATAATGCGCTGTCGTCTGGCATATAGGCCCATGAGGGCTGCGCGCAAAAAAACGCACACAGCAGCAAAACAACTAACCTGTGCATGAATACATCCTAATTCGTGTTTTTTATTATTAGCCTGTTGGCCCCAACTCCAACTTTTATTAAGCGGTCTTAATAAAAATCAAATCCCAAACACCATGACCTAATCGCTCGCCCCGTTTTTCAAATTTCGTTATCGGGCGATAGTCTGGCCGTGGTGAAAATTGGCCGTTACCGGCACTGTTCTCATAACCTTCAGCAGCACTCATCACTTCCATCATATGTTCTGCATAAGGTTCCCAATCGGTGGCCATATGAAAGTAGCCCCCGTTTTTTAACTTGGTGCGAATCTGCTGCACAAACCCCGGTTGTACAATGCGGCGTTTGTTGTGACGCTTTTTATGCCACGGATCAGGAAAAAACAACTGCACACCTTGCAAACTGTTGTCAGCAATATTCTGCTCTAATACCTCAATGGCATCGTCGCAGAACACTTTTAGGTTATGTACATCGGCTTTGTCGGCATCGTTAATCAGTTTACCCACCCCAGGGCGATGTACTTCTACGCCAATGTAATTTTTATCCATTGCATTCTGGGCCATTTCCAAAAGCGAGGCCCCATTACCAAACCCAATTTCCAAAATGGTGGGGTTGGTGTTGCCAAACACTTGGTTAAAGTCCAATTTACCCTGCTGCAACCGTAGGCCGTATTCGTCCCACAGGGTTTCCAGGGCGCGGCTTTGACCTTCGGTTAAGCGGCCCTGGCGGCGAACATAACTGCGTAATCGCCGGATCGGTTGTTCTTGTTCCATCAGAAGAATGTACCTTCAATGGGAGAAGATGCGCTGGCATAAAGTTTCTTTTGCATACGGCCAGCCAAAAAGGCTTCTCTACCCGCTTCAATGGCTTTCTTCATAGCCGATGCCATCAGCACAGGGTTTTGTGCAGCGGCAATCGCAGTATTCATTAATACGCCATGACAGCCTAGCTCCATGGCAATGGCCGCGTCAGACGCAG
>JBFKSL010000655.1:0-2413 GCA_041626995.1 Ketobacter sp.
CGTAAATCCGCTGCTCGTTTGGTGCGGTTCTCATCCACAACCGAGCGTAGGGACTCGGCAACGGCGCGAATGTCTTCACCCATGGATTCAGCAATAAACTCGGGAGAGTGGCCAATCATAAATAGGCATTCAATGAGTTTGGGTTTGATCTCTTCCTTTACCTGCGCAAAGTTAAACAAAGCAATTTTGCGACGACATTGATGGGGCTCGCGGCCATTTTGGGGCTCTTGCTTCAGTATGTATAAAGATTCAGGAATTTCATAAAAGGCGAGCAGGTCAACCACTTGTTGTCCACGAGCCTTATTTAAAAAGCGATCTTGCTGTATTTCTTCTAATTCTATCAGCAGATCGGTTAGCTCATAATCAATCATTGCACCCTCCAGTGGGTAAAATGACGCTTAACAATCCATTTAGCGTCATGCTTAGCATAAGTTGGTAAGCTACCACACTTTATGTGATAGTAAATAGGCCATGAACTAAACAATACTAATTTTGTTTTTTGTTGGGAACTGGTTTCATTAAAAATTCTTTTTCATTCATAGAGTTAGAATGATTTTTTCCATTATTTGACTGGCTTGATTGTGCGCTGTCAGGCTGACTATAGCCAGAAATTAGATCTGAAAGTATGGGGATTTGTGGCCCTTTTTGAGCAAAGATCCAGCTATATAAACCGGCGTTAATGGCGATTAAAAACAGCAGTGCCAATACCATAACGGCGGTTTTCATACCCCCTTTGCGCTTGGGTTTTTCGGCCACCTGGTTCAGCTTGGTTTTGGTTCTTTCATCTATATCCATGGTTTGAAGTTGCAGGCCTTGCTTTACCTCTTCAAAGCTCTGGGTACGAACAGGAACCTCAAAGCACAGCATGCCTTTTACCATGCTGCGTAGGTGTTGAGGCACCGTAGAAAAGGCTTCACAGGGTTGCAAAATACCTTTCTTCCAGTCAGGTAGTACGCCGGTCAGCAGCTGATAGAAAATCACCCCAGCAGCGAAAATATCTGCCTGCTCGGAAGCTGGCTCATTGGGTGGCATATACCAGTTTTCTTCTTCTGCTTCTTCGTAGTGGGGTTCAAAACCAAAATCCATCACCTTTACGGTGTTGGTATCGTCAAACAAAATGTTATGGGGGCGAAGGTTGCCGTGAATAATACGGTTGTTGTGGGCAAAGATCATGGCGTCACAAATCTGCTCGGCGATAGGCAGAAAGGTGTTCTTATCCATCGGTTGCGCCATACGGCTTTGCAGGCTGCCACCTGATAAGTATTCCAGTATCGTGATAAAAATTCGGTCGTTACGACTTACACCTCGTACATTAATAATATTGCGATGTTTTACGCGCGAAAGAATTTCCGATTCATTAAACCCTTTGAAGCTGCCGATACGCTTTTTTAGCACCATAAGAGAATGGTCTTCACGATTCTCATATAAACACACAGAGCCAAATGGTGTTTCCCTGATTACGTCTAGGAGGCGAAACTTTTCTTTGGGGTCTTTAAAGGTTTCTTTGGCTTGTACTTTTTGTTCTTTAGCCAAGTGAGCGCCTTTTAATGCCATTAACAACAGAGAAACCAGCTTATCGGCACTTGGGCGGCGGTCGGGATCTTCGGCCAGGCAAGCCATGGTGATTTTATCCAGGGAGCCTGGAATTTTCGGGTTGTAATGAGAAGGCGGTGGATAACCCAATTTAGGCAGTTTACTGGCCAGCATCAAATACATGATTACTCCCAGGGAATATACATCGCTGGCAGGGCCGGAAAAGGTGGCGCCTCTTTTTTGTTCCGGTGCCATATAGGCTGGAGTGCCTACGGTCATGCCTTCTTCGTTGACCATGGAAATTTCGGTGTCTTCAGAAAGGCGGGCGATTCCAAAGTCCACCACACGGGCATTGCCCTCGCGATCTAACAGAATATTGCCGGGTTTAATATCGCGGTGTACCACGTTGTTTTTGTGGGCGTAACCCAATGCTTTCGCTACCTGCATTATGATGCGGAGTTTGCGGCGATCTGATAGCTTCTTGTTCTTCAGCGCATCCTTTAGAGTTAGGCCTTCAACATAGTCCATAACGAAGTAAGGCATTTCGTCGGCAGTGAGGCCTTTGTCAATTACTCTAATGATGTGGGGGTGATCCAGGCGCGCAACGATTTTCGACTCCCACTCGAACATCTCATGGGCTTCGGGGGTGCCGGATAGGGCACCTTTCATGACTTTTATGGCAACTGGTCGGCTGAGAGAGGTCTGAATACCTTTATAGAGTACGGCCATGCCGCCCTCAGCGATTTTTTCCAGCTGTGAGAACCCTTCTAGTTCCATGCTGTTGGAGATAAAACACTGATAAATGGTGATTAATTTCTATCTCTAAGCTTAGCCGGTATTCTCAGGGCTGCCGCTTTATTTTTTGTGGGCGATCTTTATA
>JBFKSL010000656.1:0-2409 GCA_041626995.1 Ketobacter sp.
AATTGGCAGATCAACCGGATGATAAATTTAGTTTAGTTCTGCTAACACTGAATAATTTCCACGAATTTAATAAAACTCTGGGCCACTCCAATGGCGATGCCATTTTATACATTCTTACCGAGCGCATTAAATTACTAGCGGACAAGATTGCTTCGATCATGCCCATTGAAGAGGATGAAGCAACATCCCACTTTGTGGCTAGCGTGGAAGGGGTAACCTTTGCTCTGCTGCTATCAGACAAAGAAGAAACTTCACTCTCTACCATTATTCACCAGCTACTGCTGGATATGGAAAAACCGTTTGAGTATCAAAACCTGACCCTTAATGTTGACGTTACCGCAGGTGCCGTTATTCATCCCACCCATGGAGAAAACAGCGAAACCCTATTGCGTAACGCCCAAATCGCCTTGGAAGCAGCTAGCTCTGCCAATCAAAAGTTTGCACTTTATTCTGGTGAGATTGACCCCTACAACGCCCGCCGCATTTCTTTATTAGGTGAGTTGCGCAACGCCATTGAAAACGATGGCTTGCAATTGTATTTTCAGCCACAGATTTCTTTATCCACTTTAGAAGTATCTGGCGCTGAAGTGCTAATACGTTGGATTCACCCAGAATACGGTTTTATTCCACCAGATGAATTTATTCCCCTGGCGGAACGCACCGGTGTTATACACCCTTTAACCTACTGGATTTGTCGAAAAGCGTTTGAATTCAAGCAAAGCCTGCTGTCCCAAGGCTATGACATTAACCTATCAATTAATATTTCTGCCCGCAATCTGCAAGATCCACATTTTAAAGATCAGGTTTCCAATATCGCCAAAGAAACCAACACCTCACTGACCAAAGTCATCATGGAGATCACTGAGACTGCGGTGATGGATGATCCAGACGACGCCCTACGAGTAATGAATGATTTAAATGAGTTGGGTATTCGTCTTTCCATTGACGATTTCGGCACCGGCTATTCATCACTATCCTATTTGAAGAAGCTGCCCGTCAATGAAATTAAAATTGATCGCAGCTTTGTTATGGAAATGGCAAAGAACAATGATGATCAGGTCATCGTTCACACTACCCTTACCATGGGCCACAACTTGAGTTTAGAGGTGGTGGCAGAAGGAATTGAAGATGAATCCACCCTGGACAAGTTAAAAGAGATGGGATGCGACCTGGCGCAGGGCTATCACATTGCTCGCCCCATGCCCGCCAGCGATTTCTTTACTTGGCTAGCGGAATACAACGCCTCGCGAAGCAAAGAGGAAGACCTGAAAGGCTTGGCCAAGGGATAACACAAATCCTCACAATGTATTTCATATCTTAACATTGGTTCAAATCTGCCTATAAAACAGCCTATTGGCGGTATTTTATGCCCCTAATTGAAAAGTTATGGCCCCATTAAAACGCCTGTTGGCCTGAATGACAGCCATGTATCATTTCCATGCCAATGGCGATCCCGCGCCCCTCGTGCACACTTGCACACCTATATTGTTGGTCCTTTACAACTTTGAATTTAACAACAGGATGCAGTGCGATGCCTCAATATAAAGCCCCTTTAACAGATATGAACTTCGTCATGAACGACGTTCTTGATTTCCCAAACCACTACGCTAAGTTGCCTTGCTCTGAGATGGCAACCCCCGACATGGTGGATGCCATTCTTTCCGAATGCGCAAAATTCTGTGAGCAGGTTTTATCTCCATTAAACCAAACCGGTGACCAGGAAGGCTGCCAATTTGAAGATGGCAAGGTCACCACCCCCAAAGGTTTTAAAGAAGCATACGATCAATATTGTATGGGCGGATGGCAAAGCCTGTCTCACCCTGAAGAATTCGGTGGCCAAGGCATGCCTCTGTCTTTAAGCCTGATGAAATCCGAAATGATCGGCACCGCCAACTGGTCCTGGGGCATGTATCCCGGCCTGAGCCTTGGTGCTATGAACACTATTTTTATGCACGGCACGGAAGAACAGAAGCATCACTTCCTGCCCAAAATGTGTGAAGGTACCTGGTCTGGTACCATGTGCTTAACAGAGCCGCAATGCGGAACCGACCTTGGCCAATTAAAAACCAAAGCCATACCCAATAATGATGGTACCTATGCTATCACCGGCACAAAAATCTTTATCTCTTCCGGTGATCATGATCTGACAGAAAACATCATCCACATCGTGTTGGCCCGCCTTCCTGATGCTCCCAAAGGCACCAAAGGCATCTCTCTGTTTATCGTACCCAAGATCAAATGCGATCCTGCCGGTAACCTGGGCGAAGCCAACAACGTGGAGTGTGGTTCCATTGAACACAAAATGGGTATCCGCGCTTCGGCTACCTGTGTAATGAACTTTGAAGCTTCCGAAGGCTATATGATCGGGCCTCCCAATAAAGGTCTGGAATGCATGTTCACCTTCATGAA
>JBFKSL010000657.1:0-2390 GCA_041626995.1 Ketobacter sp.
ATGTCGCCAGCATCAATCCGTGCAGCGCAGCGATAGCTGAATTCTCGGCTGGCTTCCAGTTGAGAGGCCATATCCGCAAGCTTATGGCGAATGGTTTGAAAGTTGGCCAGCGGTTTGCCAAAGGCCTGCCGTTGTTTGACGTAATCCAGGCAGGCATTGAGAGCCAGCTCTGATGTCATGTTAGCCACTACGGCCAAGGTTAAACGCTCCATTTGAAAATTGGAGGTAATCATGGCGAAACCTTGATTCTCCGCGCCAATCAGGTTTTCCACTGGCACCAAACAGTCTTCAAAGAACAGCTCCGCGGTGTCTGAACACCACCATCCCATCTTTTTCAGCTTTCTTCCGGTACTAAAGCCAGGGGTGCCTTTTTCAATCATCAGCAAGCTTACCCCCTGATAACCCTCTCCGCCAGTACGTACGGCTACCGTGTAGTAATCGGCACGGATGCCGCTGGTGATGAATATTTTACTGCCGTTTACCTTGTAGTATTCCTTGCCATCATCATGCTGTACTCGCTCCGCCCTGGTGCGAATACTGGCCACATCAGAGCCAGCGCCAGGCTCAGTGATGGCAAGGGCATAAATTTTCTCACCGCTTAAAACGGAAGGGACAATACGCCGTTTGAGTTCATCGCTACCAAACTTTACCAAGGGCGGCAGGCCAATATCCAGCGAGCCCAAGCTGGCAGCCAAGCCGCCGGAACCGGCGCGCATCAGTTCTTCGATAAACACGACCTTTTGAAAAATATCGCCCCCGCTGCCACCCAGTTCTTCGGGGTAACCTATTCCTAAAAAACCTGCTGCCCCGGCTTTGTTGTACAGCTCACGAGGAAACTCCTCTTGCTCCTCCCAGTCATCGATGTAGGGAAGAATCTCCTGAGACACAAACTTTTGTGCAGATTGCCTAATCTGATTATGAGTGTCGCCAAAATATTGCTGATAGGTCATGGGGGCTCCTTGTTGGGATGTCTGCTCTACCGAGCGCTTGCTTGGTATTCTGAAATATTGCTATGATGAAAGCAATACCAACCTGAAAATGGAAAGGGCACAGCTGTGGCGTTTAATAAGATTCTAGTAGCTAATCGGGGTGAAATTGCGGTACGGGTAATGAGCACTGCTCATGCCATGGGGTATCGGACGGTAGCGGTGTATACCCAGGCCGATGCGGCGGCACCCCATGTGGCACTGGCGGATGAAGCGGTTTGCATTGGCAATGGGCCGGTTGGCGAGTCGTATTTGAGCGTCGATAAGATTTTAGACGCAGCGCATAAAACTGGAGCCGATGCCCTTCATCCAGGCTATGGATTCCTATCTGAAAACGGTGCATTTGCTGAAACTTGTGAGCAGGCCGGCATCGTCTTTATTGGGCCTGATTCCCAGGCAATTACTTTAATGGGAAGCAAGCGCCAGTCCAAAATCGCCATGCAGGCGGCGGGCGTGCCTTGTATTCCCGGTTATGAAGGTGAAGATCAGCGCGACGAAGCGTTGTTGGCAGAGGGTAAAACAATAGGCTTTCCTTTAATGGTAAAAGCTTCTGCCGGTGGTGGTGGGCGGGGCATGCGCTTGGTGCATGAGGAAGCCCAACTGGAGGAAAGTTTACGAACGGCGCGTTCGGAAGCGCAATCCGCTTTTGGTAGTGGAGAATTGATTTTAGAAAAAGCCATCATGCAGCCGCGCCATATTGAAATTCAGGTGTTTGCTGATCAGCACGGTAATACGGTTTATCTGGGAGAACGGGATTGCTCCATTCAGCGCCGACATCAAAAAGTGGTGGAAGAAGCTCCTTCCCCTTTTATTGATGAGGCGTTAAGAGCGCGAATGGGGGAAGCGGCAGTGGCTGCTGCTCAGGCCTGTCAGTATCGTGGGGCAGGTACCGTTGAATTTTTGGTGGATGATCAAAAGAATTTTTATTTTCTGGAAATGAATACGCGCTTGCAGGTTGAGCATCCAGTTACAGAGTGGGTAACTGGACTGGATTTGGTGGAATGGCAATTACGCGTTGCCGCAGGGGAGCCGTTGCCGCTTCAGCAAAACGAGATTACTTTGAATGGTCATGCCATGGAAGTGCGTCTGTATGCAGAAGACCCCCGCAATCAGTTTATGCCGCAAACTGGAAAGGTTTTGCGTTGGCAGCCCGCAGAGGGTGAAGGTGTTCGAGTGGATGGCGGCATCCAACAGGGGCAAACCATTAGTGCATTTTATGACCCCATGTTAGCAAAAATCATTACTCGTGGAGCAAATCGAGAGGAAGCACGCAGGCGATTAGTGCGAGCGGTGGAAGATACTTTGCTGTTAGGCGTGAATCACAATAAACAGTTTTTAAGTAATGTGTTGCAGAACTCGGTATTTGTGAACGGCGATGCCACAACTGATTTTATTGAAGTGCAC
>JBFKSL010000658.1:0-2387 GCA_041626995.1 Ketobacter sp.
AAAACCGGCGTATTGCTGATCATTTAAGGGAATCTTAGTGATGGCTTTATCCCCGTAGAACACGCCGATAGGGCGCCGGGAAACAATTATCGGAGCGATAAAATATTCACCGCAACCTAGCGCTTTCTGCAGTTGTTTAGTGTGCAAATAGGATCTTCCTGCCATTAATTTTGAACCGATCCATAATTGCTGTGATTGGGAGATAGAAGCAGAAAACGCATTTTCTTCATCCAACTTTAACGCTAGTCGTTCTTTAAATTGTTGATCCACCATGCCTTTAAAGAACTTAGGTACCAACTTCCTACGATCCCTAGACATCAGCGACATCACAACGCGATCCAGTCCAATAGCGGCGCACATACCGCTAAGCACCAAATCCAACATCTCATTTACATTGAGCTTCTTCTCAGCAATAAGCTCGTTCAATTTTGCCATGATGTCCATCTGCATCTGAACATCCCCCACGCCGGCAGGCACAGGGGGCGCGCTATGTTCCTCAATAATGTCATTGGAGCGTCGTGATTGATCAGAGCCAATCTCCACAGCCCTTTCTTTGCGCTCAGTAGGAGTTGTTTTCCCGGTCAGTGCCATTTCGATTAAGTCTTCGATACCTTCGTCTTCCACATGAGAAGAAACCGCAGGCGCTGGCTCCGAAGCCGTTCCCACTGTCAGCTGTTCATTGTCAGCAGATGGTGCAGGATGGCGAACGGTTTGTTCTGTTTGTTCTTCCTTTTGTGTGTCTGCTGACCCATTCCCTGCGCCTTGTTGAGCGTTGTCCTTAGCCGCTTTATTGACCCCTGTTTCAGAAGTGGGAATCAGATGTCGCACTTTCGCCGCACCATAATGGGTGGCCATTTCCTGAGCACTATCAGCCATCTGCTTCACTTCCTGCATGGCATCTTTCACAGAAATGTCGCGAAACTTGGCAATTTTCTTGATGACGGCCTCCACCTGTTTGGAGTTCCAGCCCAGCATGGCCACCTGACTTAATTCATCACCCAGTAACACCGCTTGTGCAGGCTTGGAAGGAGATGATGGCTTGGATAACGCCTCAACCAACACATCACTTAAATCCCACTGTTTCGCCAACGCTAAAGAAATTTCATCGAAACCGCAGCCCAACACTTCTTTTGCTGCCTCATTTGAACTGATATCACCCTGTCTCAGCACCATGTTTAATTTACGGCTGATTTCATCATCGCGAGAGAGCAAAGACATCTCGGCGAAATGAAGCAGCAAGGTGGAGATAAATATTTCCTCTTGAGCCTCTGTCTTGCTCTCTTTTAACAAACCGCGAGCTTGCATTGCAGCATGAAAAGAGTTGGCAATCTGCATCATGAGGTGCTCAGAAGGATTGTGCTTTAGAATCTTATCCAGCAACTGCATGGACATGGTGGTATCGCGTACGGCATTAAAGCCCATCATCACAATGGCACGAGTTATGGTCTTAATGTTGCCACCATACCCCTTGTAGATGGCGCTATTAACTACCTGCAAAACCCGCGACGTGAGGCTGGGGTCTTTCAGTATCTGTTCCGTTAACTGAGAAACACGGGAATCATCATCGGTGGTGAGTTTTTTCAGTTTTTGCACAGTCTCGGCCATCGCCGGCATGTGCTCCTTGCCCAGGAAATTAACCCAATCATCAACCGAATTTTGCTGTTCCGCCAACATCCTAACCCACTGAATTGTAATTCCAATAACATTAATATTAGTCAAATTAGCAGGATGTGCTTGTTTTATTTGAAGTTCTTCAGTTAACCAGTTATAAAAGTGCTAGCGATGGCTTATCTGCGGTTACTTTGCTTAAAGAGAATTATAATTAATACCAGTATCTCATTGATATTTAAGGGAACAATATTGGATAAACTTTTAAGTAAGGGCTTAATCCTTGTCGCTGTCCTGCTTCTGGGTACTCAAATTCAGGCAGCTTCTGTCCAGGTCGCAACTTCCATCAGCCTTTATGATCAACCCCTTTATCCACAAGGCTTTACCCACTTTAACTACGTCAACCCTAACGCACCTAAAGGTGGCAAAGTTACCCTGCCAGCCTTGGGAACATTCGACACACTGAACCCTTATGTACTCAAGGGCATCAGCGCCTCAGGCTACGCTGGCGTGTACGGCATCACCGAGCTAAACGAGCCGCTCATGGTGGGCACTGGCTACTACCTTGAATCCGCCGATGAACCACAGTCCGCCTATTGCCTGATTTGCGAACATCTGGAGTTTCCCGCAAATTACAAGTGGGTCATTTTTCAGTTGAATCCTAAAGCCCGTTTTCATAATGATGAACCAATAACTTCCGAAGACGTGGCCTACAGTTTTGACTTACTGATGGGAGACCTCGCTCATCCCATGTATGCGAACAACCTGGCCAATGTGGA
>JBFKSL010000659.1:0-2383 GCA_041626995.1 Ketobacter sp.
GCATGGCCAAGCCTGCCGCCATGGCCACAGGGTTACCAGAAAGAGTACCGGCCTGATACACCGGGCCGGTGGGCGCAATTTGTTCCATGATGACTTGTTTGCCGCCAAAGGCACCAACAGGCATGCCGCCGCCGATGACTTTGCCCAATGTGGTGAGGTCAGGTTCGATGTTGTAATAGCCTTGGGCACCAGTTAACGATACGCGAAAGCCAGTCATCACTTCATCAAAAATCAGCACAGCCCCGTATTGGTCACACACTTCACGCAAGCCTTCTAAGAAGCCTGGCACTGGTGGAATGCAGTTCATATTACCGGCAACAGGCTCAACGATGATGCAGGCAATGTCTCCACCTTGAGTGGCGAACACTTCTTTTACTTGTTCAATATTGTTGTATTCTAAGGTCAAAGTGTGTTGAGCCAGGCTGGCGGGTACGCCGGGTGAGTTGGGCACGCCCAAAGTCAATGCACCTGAACCGGCTTTCACTAAAAGCGAATCCGCGTGGCCGTGGTAACAGCCTTCAAACTTCACAATTTTATCGCGGCTGGTATAGCCTCGTGCCAAGCGAATGGCCGACATGGTGGCTTCTGTGCCAGAACTCACCATGCGTACTAAATCCATGCCTTTAAACAGCTCGCAAACCTTAAATGCCATTTCCACTTCAATGGCCGTGGGTGCACCAAAACTCAAACCTTTCGCAGCGGCTTCCTGTACAGCGCGAACTATTGTGGGGTGGCTATGGCCCAAAATCATTGGCCCCCAGCTACCCACATAATCGATGTACTGGCGGCCGTCCTCGTCGATCAGATAAGCCCCTTTTCCGGATTTGAAAAAGATGGGGTCGCCACCTACACCGTTAAAGGCTCGAACGGGGCTGTTTACGCCTCCGGGAATGTGGCTTTTGGCGGCGGCGAATAGGGTTTCTGAGCGGCTCATGACCTGTCCTGTTGTGTTGAATTAGCGTTAAATAATGGTTGATATTGCTGGCATTGTTGGCGAATTTGGGCGCTATTGGTTGTGCCAAAAACATCCTGCACCACCGCCAGCATACTAAAACCAGCTTGCACCAAAGGTGCAGCATTATTCAAGTTAATACCGCCTATGGCAACTGTGGGAAGAGGGCAGTTCTGCACAAAGTGTTGTAATTCACTCAGCTTTGCTGGAGGTGCGCCGGGCTTGGTGGAGGAGGGAAAGAAGCAGCCAAAGGCCAGATAGTCGGCACCATCTTCCATGGCTTTTTCTGCCAGGGCCAGTGAGCCGTGGCAGGTAGCACCAATGATTTTCTTGCTACCCAAGCGCTCACGTGCCTGAATTAACGCTGTGTCCTCCTGCCCCAAATGCACACCATCGGCCTGGCTGCGCAGGCATAGTTCCACATCATCGTTAATGATGAGCAGAGCGTTATGTTGTTGGGTCAGTTCACGCAGGGCCTGCGCCGTGGTTAGACGAAAATCATCATCTTGGGATTTGTCACGAAATTGAATAATGTTTGCTCCACCCAACAAGGCCGCTTCCACTTGCTCAACAATCGATGCGGCTGGGGTGAGTTTAGGGTCGGTAATGGCGTATAAGCCTTTTAGTAACATGCTTTTCTCTATTTGTGGCCGCCAGACCAGGAAAGTCGGTCAGGAATCAGTTGCCCCATACCTAAGCGGCGGCCATGGGCTACGGCTTTGGCGGTGTAGCTTTGGGCATCACGAACCGCCACTTCCATGGAGGCGCCGTGGGCCAGGTAACCTGCAATGGCAGAGGCCAGGGTGCAGCCGGTACCGTGGAATTCATTTTCCACTCGCTTTTGTTGGTATTCGCTTAAGAACTTACGATGCCCCCACAGGCGATTCACGATATCGCTGGTTTTCTCATGGCCTCCAGTAATCAGCACATACTCTGTGCCTTGTGCCATAAGTTGTTGTGCACAGGCATCCAGGGTATCGGCATCACTGCACAGCTGTTTGGCTTCTACCGTGTTGGGGGTCACAATCGTGGAATAGGGAATCAGTAAGTCGTGAAAGGCCTCCACCAAATCCTGCTTGGACAGGCTGCCGCCACCACCACCGGCCATAACCGGGTCAAACACCACTGGTACGTCACTGTAGTCCTGCAATAGGGTATGAATGGCCTGAATGATATCAATGCTGGCAGTCATGCCGATTTTAAATGCCGCCACCGGCATGTCTTCCAGTACAGCGCGAGCCTGCTCCACCATAAAGGTGGCAGAAGCGGGCATAAAGTCTTTTACGTTTTGGCTGTCTTGGGCTGTTAGCGCAGTAATCACTGTACAGGGATGGCAGCCCAGACTGGCCAGGGTTTCGATATCTGCCTGAATACCAGCACCTCCGCTGGGATCATGACCGGCAAACACCATTACAATGAGATCGGAAGAGC
>JBFKSL010000660.1:0-2380 GCA_041626995.1 Ketobacter sp.
ACCGGGCCAAAGATTTCTTCACGGGCGATGGTCATTTGGTTATTCACATCGCTGAAAATGGTAGGTTTAACATAGTAACCTGTTTCCAACCCTTCAGGCTTACCAGGGCCGCCGGTTATCAGAGTGGCACCTTCCGCAATGCCCTTCTCAATCAGGCCTTGAATTTTGTTGTATTACACTTCGCTGGATACTGGCCCGATTACCGTATCTTCGGCCTTTGGGTCTCCAGGCTTAATGGTTTCTGCAGTCGCTTTGGCAATGGCTACCGCTTCCGCCAACTTCGATTTGGGCACCAACATTCGCGTAGGTGAATTGCAGGATTGGCCTGAGTTGGTAAAACAGGTTACAACACCACCCCCTACTGCTGTTTCCAGATCAGCATCATCCAAGATAATGTTGGCAGACTTGCCACCCAATTCCTGACACACTCTTTTTACGGTATCGGCAGCATTTTTGGCAATGGCTACGCCGGCGCGGGTACTACCGGTAAACGACACCATATCCACATCCGGATGTTGAGTTAATGCATTACCCGCCACAGGGCCATCGCCATTAATCAAGTTAAACACGCCAGCTGGCACGCCGGCCGCATCCAGTATTTCTGCCATCATGCAGCCATCAAATGGAGCAATTTCGCTGGGCTTTAATACCATGGTGCAGCCAGCGGCAATGGCAGGGGCAACCTTGCAGGAAATCTGGTTAATCGGCCAGTTCCAAGGCGTAATCAGTCCACACACACCTATAGGTTCTTTGCGAATTAATGTAGTGCCTTTTAATGTTTCAAACTCATATTGTTTAAGCACCTCAAGCGCTTGCATAAAATGCCCCAAACCACTGGGCGCTTGAGCAGCATTGGCCAGGGACATGGGCGCACCCATTTCATCGGAGATGGCCACAGCAATATCCCCTAGACGGGATTCATATTCCGCGATGATTTTCTCTAACAACGCGATACGCTCATTCACACTGGTTTGTGAGAATGTTGTAAATGCTTTTTTTGCGGCTGCCACGGCTTTGTTCACATCGGCTTCGTTAGCCATTGCAATAACACCAACAGACTGCTCTGTAGCAGGGTTGATAACATCTAATGTATTTGACGATTCTGGTTCAACCCATTGTCCGTCGATATAAAATTGCTTGAAGGTGTACATAAAACCTCCCATCCTCTTTGTGTAATCGATAATTATTTATTGGCTCTTGCTTAACGAAAAAGGGATTCAAAAACGGAATCCAAATGCAAAAAGAACCTTAATTGATTTTCAACAGCGCCCGTACTTCATCGGCGCCTAAGGTTTCGTTTTGGATCAGACTTGCCGCCAAAACATCCAGATGCTCCCTATGCTCTTGTAACAAAGCCAAGGTTTTCTGCTCAGTATTTTTTACCAAGGTTTCCACTTCCACATCAATGGCGTGAGCAGTTTCATCGCTGAAATCTTTTGGCATTGACATTTCCATCCCCAAAAACGGATGTTCTTCGTGCTGGGGAAAGTGGATGGGGCCAAGTTTTTCACTCATCCCCCACTGTGTAATCATACGCCTAGCGAGGTGGGTACACTGCTTTAAATCGTCCGCAGCACCAGAACTCACGTCGCCAAATACCAGCTTTTCGGAACAACGACCACCCAACAACACGGCTAAGCGATCCTCCAGTACGTCTTGGGTATAATTTACGCGATCTTCATTGGGCATGGTTTCTGTAACACCGAGCGCTCTACCGCGGGGAATGATGGTGATTTTGCTAACTGGATCAGAGTTAGGTAGAAACAATGACATAATGGCATGCCCCGCTTCATGATACGCAATGCGCTTTTTATCCTGTTCATTCAGAATATCCTGACGCTCTGCACCCAATAGAATCTTATCGTGGGCGAATTCAAAATCTTCCTGCTCGATTTGGTCTTTGTTTTTACTGGCCGCATGCAAGGCAGCTTCATTCACTAGGTTTTCTAAGTCTGCGCCGGAGAAGCCAATAGTGCGCCCGGATAATTGTTCTAAATCCACATTGCTTGCCACTGGTTTACGCCTGGTATGCACTTGCAAAATCTGTTGACGGGCTTTTTTCTGTGGCAGCTCCAGGGTGATTTTTCGGTCAAACCGGCCTGGTCGCAATAAGGCTGGGTCAAGCACATCAGGACGGTTTGTTGCCGCCAGCACAACAATGGGTTCATCACTGGCAAAACCATCCATTTCCGCCAGGATTTGGTTAAGCGTTTGCTCTCGCTCGTCATTACCGCCACCCACACCCGTACCGCGCACGCGGCCAACGGAATCAATCTCATCAACAAAGATCAATGCTGGAGCTTTCTCCCTGGCTTGCTGGAACATGCTACGCACTCGGCCTGCACCCACCCCTACAAACATTTCAACGAACTCGGAACCA
>JBFKSL010000661.1:0-2373 GCA_041626995.1 Ketobacter sp.
GGAAGTAAGAAGTCTTCACGAAACTCTGGCAACGTGCGAGTGCGTGTTGTGGCAGAAGAACGCACCAATCGTTTGATTCTTCGCGGTGAGAAATCGGCGCGTGCCCGTGTTAAAGCTTTGTTAGTGGACTTGGATAAGCCAGTTGAAGCTGCGGGCTCCACTAAAGTAATTTATTTACGCCATGCTGAAGCAGAAAAAGTAGCCGAGATTCTTACTGGTTTGATTTCAGGTCGTTCAGCGTCTGGCTCATCAAGCTCCAAAGGAAAAGCAGGTGCGAAAGCGGCAGCTACTTTAACCACCCCTACAGCGAATGCTGGTGATGTGAATATTCAGGCAGATGAAACGTTAAACGCTTTGATTGTGCGTGCAGCGCCAGCTGACTTGGCGGAAATTCGGAACATTGTGGATCAGTTGGATGTGCGTCGTGCTCAGGTATTGATTGAGGCGGCATTTGTGGAAGTTTCTGGCACAGCTAACGAAGCTATCGGTGTTCAATGGGGCTATGGCGATCCAGCAAACGGGTTGGCAGGAACCAGCTTATCGGTGCCAGGGCAGATTCCTTTGGGAACGGTGGGAAGCTTAATTGAAAATGGTTCGGGTGACAGTGATCTCAGCTTTTCAGGTTTGTTGGCCGGCGGCGCTCATGAAAGTGGTGATGTAAGAATGGGCGTTATTATTCAGGCGGTGGAATCCAATTCCAACACCAATCTGCTTTCTACTCCAAGTATCATGACACTGGATAATGAAGAGGCGGAAATCATCGTTGGTGAAAACGTTCCCTTCATTACCGGAACCAGCTTGAGCAGTAATAACGAAAACCCATTTCAAACCATTGAGCGTCAAGATGTGGGCCTAACTTTACGCGTTACGCCACAAATTAATGATGGTGATGTGGTGCGCTTGCAATTGGTACAGGAAGTTTCCAATGTAAGCAATGAGACCATTACCGGAGCCTCAGATATTTCCACGCAAAAACGCTCAGTTAAATCGGTGATTTTAGCTAACGACCGTGAAATTATCGTAACTGGTGGTTTGGTGCGTGACGATGTGAAAGAGGTGGTAAATAAGGTGCCACTGTTGGGAGATATTCCATTGCTGGGGGCTTTGTTTAGAGCTAAAGGCGAAGAGATTACCAAACGTAACCTGCTACTGTTTTTGCAGCCCACGATCATTCGTGATGACGACTCGGCCAATAAGGTAAGCCAGGAAAAGTATGACCAGATGCGCGCATTGAGCCTGCGTATCGATCACTATGGCAATATTGAGCGGGAGCCTCGATCGGTGTTTCCTGCCGATGGTCGAGAAGTATTAAAAAGAGGTTTACGTTTCAACCCTAGCCTCGAGCATAAAGATAAAGATCTTGATTAATCGCTAGGTAGATTGGTGGTTGAAGACAGCATCTTAACCAGCTTAGACGAACAGAATGTTTTTTAAATGGTTAAGCGCAATTTAAATGCCAGTGATTTAAGCCACTCACCTTCTTCCGCCATTCTATGGGCGATATATTCTCTTAGCATGCCCACTGAGTCGCGGTCGATGTGGGTAAAGCGTACGCCAAATTGATCTTGGTTACTGTGTTTAACTAATCCTCTGGCTTTAATTGCTTTCTTGAAAGGCTCTGGCAGGGTGATGATGAACTGCACAGGCTTATCAATACTGCATCCGCTAAAAAAGTGTGGTACCCGAATACCTATTCCCGTTTCGCTGATGTCCTTAGCATGCAACACATCCAGGAAATTTTCCCCATTGATGTCTACCCAAATTGGGCTTCCATGCGAGGGCTTTACCCGGGTATGTTTACGTTTGTTTTTTAGCGCTGAATTTGCATGTGCTGTGGTACTGGATGTGACTTCTTCTGAACCAAGCATTATTTCCACCTCTCCACAGAGTAGGACGCGAATGGGCTGCTCATCTCCTTTGATTGCTCCGCGCAATGGTCTTTCTTGTTTTCCTGCTAATGCTAAGAATGTGATCAAAATATGAACAAACCCACAAAAAAAGCGTCAATATAACGAAGTATTCTTCACAATCATACTTTCATAACTGAATATTGACGGGGCGCTGGAGTGGTTATTGCTGACAGGAGAGAATATTTTTATTTGATATTTTGATAAGTATCGAATTAGAATCTTGTATTCAATCTTTCTAGTGCATGCCACGCAACATGCAAAAAGGAGAGCTTTGCCCCATGGACAACCCCGTTGTATCTTCTTCGCCTGCTGATGAATCGGTTGAGGAGGTCGTTTTGCCTTCAAAGGAAAATAACTCACATACGGTAGAAGAATTGCTTGGTCAAGAAAATCTGTTTTGGGCGTTTCCCATAGAGGTTGCGCTACAAAGAGAGGTGCGTGAAATCGCATTATCATTGCATCA
>JBFKSL010000662.1:0-2352 GCA_041626995.1 Ketobacter sp.
CCGCTCTTTTCGACTGGTGGGGCGGTTCACAAAACACTTCTGCCAACAGTCTGCTAAAGCTTCATTATCCTCAGTATCAGGCAAATCAATATTACGATACAGATAAATCATCCAGGCAATGGCCGTTGCATAACGCAAGTTAGTGGCTAGCTCGATATGGGGTTGTTTAGGGAATTCATGCTGTGATGCCATGCCGCGAATCTCACTGGCCAAATCACAATCCAGCGCAATAAACTTGTCCCAAACTTCCTGATGCAGCTCTTCGCTAATATCGTAAATGCCAATACCATGTCGGCCCTTCAAATGGTGACCCATTTCAGAGTGAAAACAAGCAGTGGCTAATAATAATTTAGCAGCAGCAGGTGATGTCTCACCTAATTGTGTAAGCGTGGGTTCAACCACATACTCTCGAAATTCTTGACAGTTAATGCCCATGATAATTCTCCTGTCAAAGCACTGTCTTTACATTTAAGGCAAGCAATTTGTCTGCCAGCTTTTTAGCCACATAAATGTAAATCCTCTATGTAATTAAGATCGGCCGGAACCCGGAATGTTTCAATGAAATATCGGTTGATTAATGTAGCGTTTGGTAATGAATGGCTATATACGAGCGGAGTGCTTTTGCCGTAGCCTGCCGTAAATTGTCAGTTTTTCACTAAGTTAGAACCCCACACACTGTAACGGATGTTGTAACCAGGCAACTGAGGTATTATAGCGCCGGCGCATGGAATTAAAGCGCTTTAGACGAAATGCTTATTAGTGCTGATTTTGAGTAATTTGTGGTTAGGGTAATTTGATGGTCAACAGGCCTAAATTTATGTCGAGGCTTTTTACAATGTCGGGTTTGAGCAATGGTTAGTAAGACGTTAATGGTTCAAGGCACAACCTCTGACGCCGGTAAATCGACTCTGGTAGCGGCTCTGTGCCGAATCTTTTCTGATGACGGTTTCTCGGTAGTGCCTTTCAAACCTCAGAACATGGCATTAAACAGTGCCGTTACCATTGACGGGGGTGAAATAGGGCGTACACAGGCATTCCAGGCGCAAGCTGCACGGCTTGATCCCATTATTGATATGAACCCGGTGTTATTAAAGCCCACTACTGATATTGGTGCACAGGTGATTATTCATGGCCATGCAAGGCATCAAATGAAAGCCAAGGAATATCACCAATACAAAACCATTGCTATGCAGGCGGTAAAAGAAAGTTATCACCGGTTGCAACAAAATCACCAAGTGATCATGGTAGAAGGGGCAGGGAGTCCGGCAGAAATCAACTTACGTGACCGTGACATCGCCAACATGGGTTTTGCTGAGGAAGTGGACTGCCCAGTGATTCTTATTGCGGATATTGATCGTGGCGGTGTGTTTGCCCATTTGGTTGGCACTTTAGAGTTGCTTTCAGAAAGTGAGCAACATCGAGTAAAAGGTTTTGTGATTAACCGTTTTCGTGGCGATATTGCATTATTGCAGTCTGGATTGGATTGGCTGGAAGAGCGCACTGGCAAACCCGTGTTGGGTGTATTGCCCTATCTACACGGTTTGCATGTGGATGGTGAAGATGGCATTAACAAGGTTGAGGCAGATAAAACCGATATATTGTTGAAAGTAGTTGTACCGGTGTTGCCTCGTATTAGCAATCATACGGATTTTGATCCCCTTCGTTTGCATCCCCAAGTTGAATTTCATTATGTGGCAGCGGACGAACCTTTGCCTGCGGCGGATCTAATTATTTTGCCTGGTAGCAAAAACACCATTGCGGATTTGCAGCACTTAAAGCGAAATGATTGGCAGGAGAAACTGCAACGGCATTTACGTTATGGAGGAAAGCTACTGGGCATATGTGGTGGTTTTCAAATGTTGGGGAACGAGCTGCTTGATCCTTCTGCAATTGAAGGCAACCACCAACATGAAACCGGTTTTGGTTTTATGGATTTCACCACGGAATTACAACCTGAAAAGCAACTAAAAAGAAGAGCGGGTTTTTTGCTGAACGCAAACGCACCCTGTTCGGGCTATGAAATTCACGTAGGTATTAGCCAGGGTGAGGCGTTAAAGACGCCCGCTATTCGCTTTGAGGATGAATCCGTGGATGGTTGCATATCTCCCGATGATCAGGTGATGGGAACGTATTTGCATGGTTTGTTTGATCAACCTGAAGCATTAACCGCGTTGTTGGAGTGGGCCGGTGCTCGAGAGGCGATAAGCTTTGATTATAATCAAGAGCGGGAGCAACATATTCAACGCTTGGCTGATTCTGCCCGCGAACATATGGATATGCAGCGTATTAAAGAAATCTTGGCCTAGTAAATACAAGCAAAGCCAAACAGTAATGCCATTTCTAAAATTTCAA
>JBFKSL010000663.1:0-2331 GCA_041626995.1 Ketobacter sp.
CCGGAAGAATATCCCCATATTGCGACTGAGAAATTACAACCGGCGCACTGGCATCCTCCAACATATAGGCCACTCGATCCGCAGGATAATTGGGATCAATAGGCACATAGGCAGCCCCGGCTTTTAAAATGGCCATCATGGCGATCACCATTTCGCTCTGGCGAGTCATACATACGCCCACCAGCGACTCTTCTTTTACACCTAACTCCACCAAATGACGGGCCAGCTGGTTGGAGCGGGCATTCAAGTCCTGGTAGGTAATTCTTTCTTCATTAAATACCAAGGCGATGTCTGTTGGGACTTGCTCAGCTTTGGCTTCAAACAAGGTATGAATACAGTCATCCAACGGATAATCAGCGTCGGTCGTATTGTATTGTTGCAATAAAAGCGTTTGTTCTTGCTTAGAAAGAACGTTTAAGCTGCCAATTGCAATAGTGGGGTTTTCAATTATGCTGTCGAACAACTGACTCAGATGTTCAACAAACTGAATGATGGTGGTTTCTTCGAACAGATCCGTGGAATATTCCAGATCCCCTTTTAGCACTCCGGATTCTTCTGAAAACTCCAAAGTGAAATCGAATTTTGACGTGCCAGGTGCCGTGTGTAGGCTTTCAACATTCACACCCGAGAGATTAAACTCCTCATCGATCGTGCTGTTTTGAAGAACAAACATCACCTGGAATATGGGCGAATAACTTAAATCACGTTGAACACCTAGTGCTTCAACTACACGCTCGAACGGCATTTCCTGATTAGAGAAAGCGCCTTGAGTGACCTTGCGAACACGCTGTAGCAAATCAGTAAACGGTGGGTTACCTGATAAATCTGTTCGTAGTGCCAGGGTATTTACAAAAAAGCCAATAAGTTTTTCCAATTCAGGGGTGGTACGGTTAGCGATGGGCGTTCCCACACACACATCTTCACTCTGAGTGTAATGATGCAACAACACCTTGAATGACGTTAACAACGTCATATAAAAGGTAACACCTTGACTGCGACTTAGCTGTTTTAGCTTCTCAACCCTGTCTTTAGAAATTTCAAAATAATAATTGGCACCCTGCAGGCTTTGCTCTGGCGGACGAGGATAATCCAATGGCATATCCAGCACAGGCACACCGCGTAAGTGATCCACCCAATAGGTGAGCTGATCGGATAGCAAACCACTATCAAACAGCTCTTTTTGCCAGTGCGCAAAATCTGCGTATTGAATTCCCAACTCAGGTAACGAAGCCTTGCTATCCATTAATTGAGCCTGGTAGGCCAATGTAATTTCGTCAGTGATAACCTTAAGCGAGAAACCATCAGCTGCAATATGGTGCATGGTGATGAGCAACAGGTATTGTTCCGCTGCTCGACCTTTCAACGAATCAGAATCCAGGTTCGGCAATCGCAACAAATGTGTGCGGATAACTTCCCCGCTGCCCAAATTAAACGGTTTGCGCGCCTCTGAATCAACATGATCCTTAATTGCTTTTGAAAGAGCTGGCTCTTTCAAATAAGTAAGATCAGATTGGGTAAACTTCCAGGCTTGTGGCTCCAGAACTTTCTGAAACACCTGCCCTTCCTTCTCGACATAGGCGGTACGTAACACTTCATGACGCATCACCATGCTTTCGAAGGCCTTTTCGGCCGCTTGGATATCCAGCGCACCTTGAATTTTCAAGGCAAAAGGCAAGTTGTAGGCAGTGTTGCCTTCGCGCAGCTTATCCATAAACCACATGCGTTTTTGCGAAAACGACATGGGCATCAATTCGGTTCGCGGCGCAGGCACTAAAGGCGGCATTGCTGATTCTTTATCGCTTTGCATGGCCTCAGCAATATTGGAAGCCAAAGCTTTAAAATCTTGTGCATCAAACAGACTGGCAAGATCCAAATTTATTTCAAAGCGATCACGCAACCGCGTAAACAGCTGGGTAATTTGCAACGAATCAATACCCAGCCCCATTAAGCTGATATTGTCGCTGATGTTATCAATCTTCTCACCAATCTCACTAGCAATAGCCGCTTTCAAATACAACATTAACCGCGGTTCACGCTGATCTTCTGGCAGCGCCAGCCATTGCTCCTTACTTAGATCAATCGCTTCTTCAATTTCTTTTTTGCTTTCTTCACCTTGCTCTTTTTGCAAAGAATCAATCGCAATGGGTGATAACGATTCTTCCAGGAATGCCTTTTTATTGGCGCTACGTTGAATTTTTCCGCTAGAGGTTTTGAGGATAGCTCCTGGCTTTAAGTACACAATGGTGTGAACTTGAAGCTCATGATTTTCTGCCACTGCCTGCCGAATCGCTGCACTGACCACTTCAGTCACCAAGCGCATGCGATACTTCC
>JBFKSL010000664.1:0-2318 GCA_041626995.1 Ketobacter sp.
GATTGGAGTTGGATGAGTATGACCATAATCAAGAAAGTGGTCACCATAATGGTGGTGCTAGTGATTGTTCTGGTGGCTCTGGTCGCTGCCTTACTGCTACTGGTGAACCCCAATGATTACAAGGACGAAATAAGCAAGTTAGTTGAGGATGCTTCTGGCTACGAGTTGGCCTTGCAAGGGGATCTTCAATGGAGCCTGTATCCTGTGCTGGGTTTTCAGACCGAAAACCTCTCTGTGGCAGTTAAAGATAGCGCGCCCTTCTTATCCTTGCAGCAGGCCAAGCTGGGTCTTGAGTTGATGCCTCTTTTACGCAAACAGGTTAAGGCAGATTCGCTGTATCTGAATGGAATGGAGTTGAATCTGGTTGTAGATAAGGATGGCAATAATAATTGGGCAATGACCAAAGATAAGCCAAAGTCGAAAATCAAATCAGAATTAACGCAGGTTGACACAGAAACGAATCTGCCCAGCCTGCAGATCAACGGTATTGAATTGGTAAGTATTCATATTCTTTATCGTGATGTTGCTGCCCAGGTAGAACATAGCTTGCAAGTACATTCTCTTGCATTAGAAAACGTGGGGTTGCAACAGACTGTGTCGTTAATGGCGGAGCTAGAGTGGAAAGATCAAGCGCAGCATCAAGTACAAGCCAGTATCAAAGGCAATTTGAAAGTTGATGAGCAATTGTCGCAACTGGAATTTAATGATCTTGCCATAAACAGCACCGCCTCGGGTTTCACCCAAAATCCAACTACAGCATTGTTGGATTTGAATGGGCTCGCGAATTTGACGCAAGATACTTTGAATGCACAAGCAAACCTAACGGTTCTCGATACTAAATTGCATTCCACCTGGCAAGTCACCGCGTTATCCAATAACCCAAAGGTGATGGCGGATCTAAGTGCAAAGAACGTTGCAGTAAAAAAACTGCTGTCAGATCTCGAAATTGCTCTGCCAGAAACTAACAATCCAAACGCGTTTGCCAATTTAAATTTAACTGCAAAAGTTCAGGCAGATGTTAATAGCGCTGAGGTTTTTATTAACAGTGTGCAGTTGGATCAAACTAAAATAAACGGCCAATTCAGTGTGCGTGATTTTGCAAAGCCAGTCTATGGCTTTGAAGTTAACGTGGATCAAATTAATGTGGATGATTATTTGCCTCCAGCCGTGGCAGAAGAAAATACACCAGCTGCTAAAGAAGGTTCCTCATCGCATCAGCAACAGGAGCTGATTCCCGTAGAACTGTTACGTTCTTTGGAAGTGGATGGCAAAGCCAGTATTCGTCAACTGACCTATCAGGAAATGCTGATTGAAGATACCACAGTAATTATTAAGAGTCATAACGGCGTGTTTACCATTGCTCCATTCAGTGCAAAATTATTACAGGGTTCAGTAAAAGGTGAGGTAACGGTTAATGCTCAGGCCGCTGAACCTACCGTGCAAACCACATTGGATATTAAAGATATAGAATTAGCGGAACTTACCAAGCCTTATATGCAGCAACAGCTGGTGTCAGGAAAAACCTCTTTTGCTTTAAATAGTCATGCCCAAGGCAACGATGTTGAAACCTTGATTAACGAAGCTATTGGTAAAATGAACTTGGAGGTTCTGCAAGGCGTGTTGCATGGAATTAATCTAAATCAAATAGTAGTGGATGCGTTGCATGAACAGTTGGGCAGCTTCGATAAAGTATTTCCTGGTTATCAGTCCTATCTTCCTAAAGAAGTAAAAGAAGATACCGATATCAGTCAGTTATTTGCTAACGCAAAAATTGAAAATGGCAAGCTTATCATGCCGCAGTTTAAGTTTGCTTCGGACTCAGGTGATATACAAGCCAAGGGCGATGTTCATTTAATGAGCCAAGGTTTTGACTATCAGTTTGACGTGCATTTGTCCGAACTTGATCGAAACAAGTATTTAAAAAACACCGCATGGCCACTGCGCTGCAAAGGCAGTTTGGACTCTCCGGTTGCTGAGTGGTGTAAGCCCAATACTAAGCAGATTAAACGTATTCTTTCTGATGCTGCCAAGTTGGCACTCAAAGATAAGAGCGCTAAAGAGCTGGGAGATCAAGTTGGGCTGGATGTGGAAAGCCGTGAGCAATTGGATGACGAAGTAGATGCCAAACTGAAACAGGAAGAGGAACGTGCCAAGCGCAAACTACAGGAAAAACTGAATAAGTGGTTAAAAAGAAAATAAGTTCTTGCTAATAGGATTAGCTTGTTAGGGGGCTGCTCGCGTTTGGCGCAAACTCAACCATACTTATATCTAGAGAGTCGTTATTTCCTGGTGAGTATAAAGTATGGCAGCCCCCAGCC
>JBFKSL010000665.1:0-2316 GCA_041626995.1 Ketobacter sp.
GCCCAACCAAGCCATGCCACCCATGCCCACCACAATAGAAGTGATAATCACTACCAAGGTGACAAAGGTGCCGGTGAAGCTGGTGATAATGCTGCCACTCACCAGGTACATAAAAAAGGCAATACAGAACAAAGCAAATAAAAACGCCAGTGGCACCAGGGTCTTCATATCGTACAAGGTGGCTTCTTTAAAGGCATTGTTGTTCATTACCTTGCCCACCAAATAGAAATTCATATTTGGGTATTTGTTTTCAAAGGTTTTTAAATAATTACGAGAGGCTTGTACTACTTCTACAATGGCAACATCTTTGTGTTCTTGCTGATGAAAATTGTAGATAACATTAATGCCGGTTACTTGAGCATTAGGTGATATTAGTCGATTAAGCAGTTGTGGTTCGTTAATGGCGATTTGTTTGGCCGCTTCCAGCTCTTCTTCGGTGGCGTTGGCTGGGTCAACCACCAAGTCTTCCACCAGTAGGTCATCTTCTTCTGCAATGGTGTGCTGAAAGTTGGTGATAGAGTCTACCCGCTGCGAATAGGGTAGTTGCCAGGCTGCTTCCGTCATTTCGGCAATCACACTTAATGTTTCCTGGCTGAATACAACACCGCTTTTGGGTGCGACAACAAACAGTGCGTTATCTACGTTTGTGTAGGTTTGCTGAAGCTCATGGTAGGCCACCATGGTAGGGTCATCTTTAGGGAAAAACTCCTCAAAGTCGGAGGTGATTTGGGTGGTGGGGAGTGCGTAGCCGAATGCAATAACAGCTACCAAGCTGGCAAGCATAATAAAAAGTGGATGATGAACAATATAGTGATTCAGCTTGTCTAAAAACATGAAACCTGCCTTAACGATTGCAGAATTGTTTCAAGTATAGCCTTGTCTGAATAATAGACTTCACTCAACTATGCTGGTGACGGATCCTGAGTGAAGTTGAGTATGAATTTTATCACCGGATTTGAGTTCGTTGCTGCTTAACACAATCTTACCCTGTTCTGTTTTGCTTATGGAATAACCACGTGCAAGAGTGTTGAGAGGGCTCACAGTATTCAGGCGATGAGCTAGGTTTTGAATAGATTGTTGTGACTGCTGGGCTTTAAATCGCATGGCTTTTTGTATGGCTACAGTCGCGTGCTCCAAGTCTTTTCTATAGGCTGAAATTTTTTGGCTGGGGCGTTGGCTTTGCATCCGGCTACTCAAGCTTCGTAGTTGGCTCTTTTGCAGCAGCAAACGCGTGTGCAGGCTGTTGCGTAAGCGGGTTTCTAATTGATCCAGGCGTTGAGTGTGTTCTTCCAGTCGGCGTCCTGGATGTTTAAGGTGCTTGGAAACCCAGTGAAGTTGCTGATGCTTTTCATTCAGTAAACTACGAATTTTATTTTCAAACCAATACTCATATCCTTGCAGATTTTCCAGAATTTCTTCGGCGTTGGCGCTGAGCATTTCAGCTGCGGCAGAAGGGGTGGGTGCACGGGCGTCGGCAACGAAATCGGCGATGGTAAAATCAACTTGGTGACCCACTGCAGAAATGATGGGCAATTCACTGGCCACAATAGTACGCGCCAATTGTTCGCTATTAAAACACCAAAGGTCTTCTAGTGACCCTCCACCGCGTCCAACAATTAATACCTCACACTCTTTGCGCTGGTTAGCGACCGCAATGGCTTGGCAAATTTGTGCGGATGCTTCTTCGCCTTGCACCTGGGTGGGATAGATGATGACTTTGGTCAACGGAAAACGACGTTTCAACACTGATAGAATATCGTGAATGGCCGCGCCGGTGGCAGAGGTCACTACGCCTATGGTATTGGGGCGATTGGGAATGGTTTGCTTACGGCTATCTTCAAATAGACCTTCCTGCTGCAGTTTTCTTTTGAGCTGTTCAAATGCCCGCTGCAACGCCCCTTCGCCGGCTTCTTCCATCTTGTCGATGATCAGTTGATAGTCACCGCGAGGTGCAAACAAACTTAAACGGCCGCGAACCAGAACCTGCATGCCATCTTTGGGTTTAAAGGCTAAACGCATATTGTTGCCGCGAAACATAGCGGCGCGTAACTGAGCGTTGTCGTCTTTCAAGGTGAGGTAAATGTGGCCGGAGCGAGGTTGAACCAGGTTGGAAATTTCTGCTTCGATCCAAATGTTCGCGAACTGGTGCTCCAGGAGCTGTTTTACGGAGTTATTAATTTCGCTGACGCTGAAGATATGATTTTCCATGAAACGGTCTTTTGGCTTGCCTTTAATGATCTATTAGTCGGTCGATGGTTTTCGATTGTAACGGTTTTATTGTCTTTTGAATCCTATAAATACCTAGTTTTACAGGAA
>JBFKSL010000666.1:0-2316 GCA_041626995.1 Ketobacter sp.
CCATACTTCTTCTAAATCGGCATAGTCACGTTCAATAGCAGAAATATCATCATTCAGCTTTTCCAAACGTTTACGAGAGGCTTCATCCTCTTCTTTTTTCAGCGCCTCCCGTTCCATTTTTAGCTGAATCAAACGTCGTTCCAAACGATCCAGCTCTTCCGGTTTGGAATCCATTTCCATGCGAATACGACTGGCCGCTTCGTCCACCAAATCGATGGCTTTATCGGGCAGCTGACGATCAGTAATGTAGCGTTGGGATAGTTTGGCTGCTTCAACAATGGCGGAATCTGTAATGTCTACACCGTGATGCACTTCGTAGCGTTCTTTTAAGCCACGCAGAATGGCAATGGTATCTTCCACACTGGGCTGATCCACTTGCACTTTTTGGAAGCGGCGCTCAAGCGCAGCATCTTTTTCAATGTATTGTCGATATTCATCCAAAGTAGTGGCACCCACGCAATGCAATTCACCACGGGCCAGCGCGGGTTTTAACATGTTACCGGCATCCATTGCGCCTTCGCTTTTACCGGCGCCCACCATGGTATGCAACTCATCAATAAACAGAATTACGCTGCCTTCTTCTTTGGCTAATTCGTTCAATACCGACTTCAAACGTTCTTCAAATTCACCACGATATTTGGCACCAGCAAGCAGTGAACCCATATCCAGTGAAAGTACACGTTTGTTTTTCAATCCTTCCGGCACTTCACCATTTACTACTCGTTGCGCAAGGCCTTCCACAATAGCAGTTTTACCCACACCGGGTTCACCAATTAACACGGGGTTATTTTTGGTTCGACGTTGCAATACTTGAATGGTGCGACGAATTTCATCATCACGACCAATAACCGGATCCAGTTTGCCATCGGCAGCCCGTTGGGTTAAATCCAGCGTGTATTTTTCTAATGCCTGACGGGATTCTTCTGCATTTGGATCATTCACTTGCTCACCCCCACGAACTTTTTCGATGGCTGTTTCTAAATCGCTTTTTGTTAAACCCAGCTTTTTAAATATTTGGCCGGTGACACCTTTGTCTTCCACCATGGCCAACAGAACAATTTCGCTGGAAATGTATTGATCACCGCGCTGTTGTGCAAACTTGTCTGCAACGTTTAATACACGCGCAGAGTCGTTCGACATATGCACGTCACCATCGTGGTTTTGCACTTGTGGCAAACGAATCAGCTGTGCCGTGATTTCGTCGCGAAGTTGGCCGACGTTCACACCGGCTTGAGCCAACAACGGCTTGATACTACCGGAGTTGTCTTCCACCATGGCGGAAAGCAAATGAATCGGCTCGATAAAATTGTGATCGCGACCTACAGCAATGGACTGTGCGTCTGACAATGCAAGCTGTAGCTTACTGGTCAAGCGGTCGATACGCATGGAATGCCCTCATATAAATCAACAGGTTGCGTTGTACGCAGTTTTCAACTGTTACTATATTTTGGGGCTGTAATGGGAATTTCAAGTTACGCCAATGACATAAGGCGTTGTGGTGAGCAAATTATTGAGCTGGATCAATCCAGATCACAGATAACATCCTGCCAGTGATTTGATCTCGGCGATAGGAAAAGAAGCGCTGATCATCATAGCTGCAATGGTTGCCACCGGTTATGGTGCGAACGCCTTGTTGAATTAATATCAACCTTGCCAGCCCATACAGGTCACACTGCCAACGACCGCTTTTGTTTGCCACGAAGAACTGCTCAGAATTGCCATACTTTTCAATAAAAGCAGTTTTCACTTCGGCGCCCACTTCAAAATGTTTTTGGCTAATGGCTGGGCCGAGCCAGACCTTTATATGCTTTGGTGCCAGCGCCATTTTTTCAAGGGTAGCCTGCAATACACCAGCAGCCAATCCGCGCCAACCGGCATGAGCCAACCCCACAATAGAACCATCTTCAGCAGCAAAGAAAACCGGTAAGCAATCGGCCGTATGCAATGTGCATATTTGTCCTGGCGTGAAGGTAACGACTGCGTCACCCTCACGCTCAATGCCATCGGCTTGCGCTTCAATGACGTCTACGCCGTGAACCTGTACTAACCATTGTGGTGGTTGTTGCCAATGAAAGTGTTGAGCCAACCACAAACGGGCATTGACCACATCATCAATATCATCTCCAACATGGCTTGCTGTATTGAATCCATCGTAAGGCGGCAGGTTAAAATCACCTGCGCGAGTGCTGCTGTAGGCACGCACCCCTGGGACATGCCAATCGGGCGTAAGCCAATCAGTCTCGGGCCGCATCTTCCTTTAACACCGTTAGCATGGCTTGAAAATCTTCTGGCAGAGGCGCTTCCCATTCGCAATAG
>JBFKSL010000667.1:0-2306 GCA_041626995.1 Ketobacter sp.
CAAGTCGCAATGCAGCAGCATGGTGGTGCCTACTCCTACCGCTGGTCCATTAACAGCAGCGACTATGGGTTTTTGTACATGGGGCAGGGTGCGAAGAAAGCGGCCAACGGGCGATTCGCCTCCAATACCGCTGGAGTTTTCCATAAAGTCCACCAAGTCATTACCTGCGGTGAAGCAATCTTGTGAGCCTGTGATTAGGGCTACACGTAGGTTGGAATCGTTTTCCAGTTGATCCAGTGCATCAGAAATGCCGGTATACATGTCGCCGGTTAGTGCATTCTTTTTATCTTCTCGATTTAGGCGAATGATAATGACATTGCCATCGATTTCGGTTTTTACCAGATCGGTCATGGTGGTTTCCTATTTGCTTGTATTGGGAGTGGAAGGCGATTCAGGTTCTTCGTCTTGAGATGCGTGAGCATCGGCGATGGCTTGGGTTTCGCCCCGTTGTGCCTGAATCAATAAGTTCAAATGTTGTGCGCTTTGAGGTACGGGTGGAGACTGCTCCTCACCAAAAAGATTTTTAAACACTTCAGTGGGGGAAAGCCGTTTACCCGTTTTGGCATGTACCACAGCCATACGAATCACAGCGGCGGTAAAAACGGTGTGTTTATATGTGAAGATCTGTTCCATGTATATGTATTTTTCGTCCCAGCTGCTGACTCGCGTTTCCACTTTGAACTTTTGGAATAAGCGCATTTCTTTTACGTAGCTGATTTCTGTGTTCGCTACTAATGCTTTTGCTTGGTTTGTCCACATTTTTTGCAGCCAGGGGGTGTGGATCATTTGCTCTACACGGCCGCGCTCCAGATACTTTAGGTATTTCACGTTGTTCATGTGAAGGTTGGCATCCAGATCCCACGGCATTACCCTGTAGCGTGCAATCACCCAGTCGAGTATGTGTTTGCTGGGTTTTATTTTTTGAACGTAGTGGGCAATGATAAAGCGAATTATGAACCACATGATACTACCTTAAGGAGTTGTTTGTTTTGCTCTGGCATGGGGGCGTGCAACCTAAGTGGTCAGCACCACCTTTCCGACAGCCTTCCTTTGCAGTAATAAATTCAAACCATCAGCCACCTGTTCCAAAGGAAAGCTGGCGCAAACATGAGGTTTGATTTTTCCTTCCATGGTCCAGGCGAACAGTTCTTTAAAATTCTGTTGATTGGCTTCTGCTTCTTTCGCTAATGAGGCGCCCCAAAACACGCCGACGATGGAACTGCTCTTCAGCAAAGTTAAGTTTGCCGCCAGTTGAGGTATTTCACCGCAAGCAAAACCAATCACCAACAAGCGGCCACCCCAATTAATGCAGCGCAGGGCTGTTTTGGTGAAGTCGCCACCCACCGCATCGTAGATCACATCGGCACCGTTGCCTGCTGTGAGTTTTTTCACCTGATCTTTCCAGTCGGCATCGGTGTAGTTTACCAGATGGTCTGCCCCTTTCTCCTGGCAAACGGCTAATTTCTCCATGCTGCTGCCAGCGGCAATTACAGTAGCGCCCATGAGCTTGCCCAGTTCCACCGCGGCCATGCCTACGCCGCCAGATGCGCCCAATACCAGCAAGGTTTCGCCTGCTTGTAAGTTGCCGCGCTGTTTTAAGGCGTAGTAAGAGGTGCCATAGATCATGGTGAAGGCCGCTGCTTCTTCAAAGCTTAAGGTGCTGGGTTTGGGAAAGCAGCTGGCGGCGGGTACGACGATTTCTTCCGCATAGGCACCCACAAAGGCAAAGCCCATCACTTCATCGCCCACATTAATATTGGAAACTTTGTCACCCACCTGTTTTACGATACCAGCCACTTCGGTACCAGGGATAAAGGGCAAGGGTGGCTTGAACTGATACTTGTTCTCGATGATCAAAGTATCGGGAAAGTTTATACCCGCGGCTTTCACTTCGATTAAAACATCAGTGGCTCCCACGCTGGGAGAGGGCACGTCTTCCACCACCAGAGATTCTGGAGGTCCATATTCTTTGCAAAGTACAGCTTTCATATTATTGTTTCCCTTTCGTGATTTTCGGTGCATGAAGGGTACGCAGTCACGGATTTTGAAGTCAATTGCGTACATTATCACTGACTGAAAAGGCAAATAAAGTGTCAGTTTTGACCAGTGGCATGGGGATATTGCCCTGTGTATACTCCCGACCCAACAGTCAGACCTGTCAATGTTAATAAAGAGGATTAGGCATGGATTTACAAGATAAAGTTGCCCTTGTTACTGGTGGTGCTTCCGGTTTAGGTCGCGCGACAACTGAAGCCTTTTTGGCCAAAGGCGCAAAAGTTGTCATTTTCGATATGAATGAAGAAGCA
>JBFKSL010000668.1:0-2303 GCA_041626995.1 Ketobacter sp.
ACGGAAATGGTGAAAAACCCTATTTATTCCACTGGAGTTGGCTTATTGAATTATGGCCAAAAACAAGTGGACGCGGGCGCGGTGCAAAACAAGCCTGTAGTAACAACACCTGAACACAGTTTTATGAGTAAAGTAAAAAGCTGGGTAACAGGAAATTTTTAAAGCGGACCAATTAAAGATTTAAAAGCTCTTAACAAGAGAAACATAGCTGAGGAAAAAGGAAGGGGAAACACATGTTCGAATTAGTTGATAACGTTCCACAGAACGCAGTCATCAAAGTAGTAGGCGTAGGCGGAGGCGGTGGTAACGCCGTTGAGCACATGCTGTCTAATCAAGTTGATGGCGTTGAATTTATTTGTGCCAACACAGATGCCCAAGCACTGAAAAACATGAATTCCAAAACCCTTTTGCAGTTGGGTGGTTCCATCACTAAAGGTTTAGGTGCCGGTGCTAATCCAAATGTGGGACGCGATGCGGCGTTGGAAGACCGTGATCGCATCCGTGAAGTGCTGGAAGGCTCTGATATGGTATTCATTACTGCCGGTATGGGTGGTGGTACTGGAACCGGCGGCGCACCTATTGTCGCAGAGATTGCTAAAGAAATGGGAATCTTAACGGTTGCGGTAGTGACCAAGCCGTTTCCATTTGAAGGCCGTAAGCGCATGCAGATCGCTATGGAAGGGATGAAAGAGTTGAGCGAAAGTGTTGACTCTCTGATTACCATACCCAATGAAAAGCTGTTGGATGTGTTAGGGCCAAAAACCAGCCTGCTGGATGCATTCAAAGCAGCAAACGATGTTTTATTGGGTGCAGTGCAAGGTATCGCCGACTTGATCATTCGTCCCGGTATGATCAACGTGGACTTTGCAGACGTTCGCACCGTTATGTCTGAAATGGGTATGGCCATGATGGGAACAGGCGCTAGCACCGGTGAAAGCCGCGCTCGTGAAGCCGCTGAAGCTGCCATTAAGAGCCCACTGCTGGAAGACGTAAATCTGCAGGGTGCTCGCGGTATATTGGTAAATATCACCGCAGGTGAAAGCTTGTCTCTGGGTGAGTTCTCAGAAGTGGGTGATACTGTGGAAGAGTTTGCTTCCGACAATGCCACTGTAGTAGTAGGTACCGTGATTGATCCCAGCCTGGGCGATGACTTGCGCGTTACCGTGGTTGCAACCGGCCTGGGTGAAGTGGCGGCACAAGCAGCTCCCGTTCGTGCAGTGGAAACAGTGACTAAACGGTCTGCTCCTGAAGCTGTCACAGATTACAAGCGCTATGACCAACCTGCGGTGGACCGAGTTCGTCGTCAGGCTCAGCCAGAGCAACGTCGTCGTCCAGCAATGGAAACAGATGTGAATCGTGAATATTTGGATATTCCAACGTTTTTGCGACGACAAGCAGACTGATTTGGTTAATAAGTGCACAATATTTAACACTTTGTTTGGTGTTGTTGACAAAAACTGCTAACATTCGGGCAGTCCTGGGTTTTTGCCCACAACAACTTTAAACCTCTGATTTTGTGTGAGTAACATGATTAGACAACGCACGCTTAAAAATACAATTCGTGCAACCGGTATCGGTCTGCACTCTGGGGACAAGGTTTACCTAACCTTGCGCCCTGCCCCGGCCAACACGGGCATTGTATTCTGCCGTACGGATTTAGATCCGGTTGTTACCATCCAAGCAGATGCACTCAGTGTGGGCGATACTACGCTCTCCACTAACCTGGAGAACGGTGATGTGCGCATTTCCACCGTAGAACACCTGTTGTCAGCTATGGCAGGTTTGGGCATTGATAATGCCTATGTGGATTTGAGCGCCCCTGAAGTGCCTATTATGGATGGCAGTGCTAGTCCTTTCGTGTTCCTGCTGCAATCTGCTGGAATCGAAGAGCAAAACGCGCTTAAGCAGTTTATCCGTATTAAGCGTAAAGTGACCGTAACTGAAGGCGATAAATCGGCTACCTTCCTGCCATTTAACGGTTTCAAAGTGGGCTTCACTATCGACTTCGATCACCCGGTAATCAAAGGTCGCAATCAAACGGTTTCACTGGATTTCTCCAGCACTTCGTTTGTCCGTGAAGTAAGTCGAGCTCGTACTTTCGGTTTTATGCGTGACATTGAAATGCTGCGTGAGCGTAACCTGGCCCTGGGTGGCAGTGTTGAAAACGCCATCGTGGTGGATGACTATCGCATTCTGAATGAAGATGGTCTGCGCTACGAAGATGAATTCGTGAAACACAAAGTGTTAGATGCCATTGGTGATCTGTATCTACTAGGTAAAAGCCTGATTGGTGAGTTCCAGGG
>JBFKSL010000669.1:0-2303 GCA_041626995.1 Ketobacter sp.
CCCGAAACCCGCCGTATGCTGCAGGTTACCATAGAGGATGCCATCGCAGCGGATCAAATTTTCACCACTTTGATGGGTGATCAAGTGGAGCCCAGAAGGGATTTCATCGAATCAAACGCCTTGAATGTGTCAAACCTGGATATCTAAAATCCTGTGGATAACTTTGGGGATAGAAAACTCAAAGTTATCCACTTCCTTTCCAAAACGTTTTTTAACTAAAGCAACAAGCAAGATGTAATGTACAGACAACTATGTCAGCGTATTCGATTAGTTGATTTTGTAAGTAAGTGATTACTTAGGGAGAAGGTTTTTCTCCCGATTGATCCATTCCTCTAGCTGTTTGTTCAGTTGTTTCGGACTCATACCGCTAGCGTCGATAGGCTGCCCAATCTTTACCTTAATCACACCAGGTTTTTTGCTGATCTTATGAGCGGGCCAATGGGCGCCTGCATTATGAACTACCGGTAATATAGGAGCACCCGCTTTAACCGCTAACATGGCGCCGCCAGGCATATGGGGCTTGGTTTCGTTTGCTGGAACTCGAGTACCCTCAGGAAAAATCATTACCGACAACCCACTTTTTAAGCGCTCTTGCCCTTGCCGCAATATTTCCTTAAGAGCCGTAGCCTTTTTGGAGCGATCAATGGCTATAGGTTGAGCCCAATACAAGGCCCATCCGAACACGGGTATATAGGTGAGTTCCTTTTTAAGCACGGTACACAACGGCGCAAGAATGGAATACAGAATCAGGGTTTCCCAGCTGCTTTGATGATTCGCGACAATGACTACTGGAGTATTGGGCCGGTTTTCTAAGCCTTCAACTTCATAACGAATGCCACAAATAATTTTTAACAGATAGCTGACCGTTGCCGGCCAGCCATTGAATAGGATATGGCGCTTGGATTTTGGCACCAAGGGCGCTACAACAGAAAGGTACAGTCCAAAAAACGCAATACTGGCTGTATAAAAGAGATTAAAAACCAACCCCCGAATTAGGTTCATCTACACCTTCTTAGTCGAAAATTATTGCAGTTCAGCGATATCGGCAATATCCAAAAACAACTGATGCAATTGATTTAATAATGACAAGCGATTATTTCTTATGGCGTCATTATCAACATTTACCATCACTTTATCAAAGAAGGCATCGATGGGTTCTTTCAGTGCAGCTAAAGATTTTAATCGGGTGGGATAGTCCACCGCTTGATCGGTTTGATGTAAGCTAACGGCGCTGGCCAACACCTGCTCTTCCGCTTCTACTAACAAATCAGAATTGATTTGAGGTAAAGGTTCGCTGGCATCTCTTTTAGAAAGAATATTGCCCACCCTTTTATTAGCAGCGGCAAGTGCCTCTGCTTCGGGCAATGTTTTAAATTCTTGAACAGCTTTGGCGCGAAGATAGAAATCCAAAGGTTTGCTGGGATTAACGGCCAATACGGATTTTACAATATCAATACTGATGCCATCGGCGGTAAACCAAGTTTGATAGCGACCATTCATGAAATCGAGGAAGTCGGCTTCGATATTGGCGTTGGTCAGCTTGTCTTGGTACAAATCCACAGCGGCGTGAAGCAAAGTTTTAAGATCTAAATCCAATTCTTTGCCAACGATGATTCTTAAGACACCTAATGCTGCGCGGCGCAAGGCAAAGGGATCTTTATCACCAGTGGGGTGTTTGCCAATGCCCAGTATACCAACCAGTGTGTCAATCTTGTCGGCGATAGCCAATGCCTGGCCGATCACATCGGCAGGAAGATCATCGCCTGCAAAACGAGGTTGATATTGCTGATCTAAAGCTAAGGCCACTTGTTCTGATTCGCCATCGTGACGTGCATAGTAGGTTCCCATAATGCCTTGCAGTTCCGGGAACTCCCCTACCATTTCAGTGGCTAAATCGCACTTGGATAAGATCCCTGCTCGCTCAGCTAGCGCAGCATCTGCACCCAATTGTTGAGCGATAACACCGGCGAGTTTGGCCACCCGTTGCGCTTTATCCAACACAGAGCCCAACTCTGCCTGAAACACCACATTTTTGAGGCGTTCATTATTGGCTTCCAGTTTTTGCTTTTTATCCTGTTTGAAAAAGAACTCAGCGTCGTTCAAGCGAGGACGAACCACTTTTTCATTGCCTTCCACGATAAAGTGCGGACTGGTGCTCTCCAAATTGGCAACCGTAATAAAACGGGGCAGTAATTTTCCGTCTTGATCCAATAAGCAGAAATATTTTTGATTATCCTGCATGGTAAGAATTAAGGCTTCTTGTGGAACATCCAAAAAGCGTTCTTCAAAGGAGCAAACCAAGG
>JBFKSL010000670.1:0-2298 GCA_041626995.1 Ketobacter sp.
ATGAATCGGGAACAGATCGGTTGCAGGAAGTGGTGGCCAAGCTGGCGCTGACTGATGATGATATTGTCGTGAATGTGCAGGGGGATGAACCGCTTATTCCCCATCAAGTGATTGATCAGGTGGCTGCGAATCTGGCCAATTCCAGTGCAGGCATTTCCACATTGTGTGAACCCATTGCAGACGTGGAAACTGTGTTTGATCCCAACGCCGTGAAAGTGGTGGCTGATCAACAAGGTTACGCGCTGTATTTCAGCCGAGCTCCGATTCCTTTTAGTCGCGACTCTTATGGTGATGAAGCATCCTCCATGCCGGAATTGATGTCCGTGCAACGGCATATCGGTATCTACGGATACCGCGTTAGCTTACTGCATGATTTTGTGAAATGGGGGCCTTGTGCATTGGAAAAAACAGAGTGCTTGGAGCAACTTCGTGCCATGTGGCATGGCGTAAAAATTCATGTGGAACAGGCTTGCCAAACACCGCCCGCAGGAGTGGATACCCAGGCCGATCTGGATCGCGTGAGGGCGCTGTTTAACGCATAAAAAATAAGAACGGTAACCATGACGAAAGTATTATTTGTTTGTTTGGGAAATATTTGCCGCTCGCCCACCGCGGAAGCGGTGTTTCGAGCTAAAGTGCAGCAGCTAGAGTTAGATGATGACATTCATCACGATTCCTGCGGTACGGCGGGCTATCACTCTGGCGAACCGCCTGATCGACGCGCCACCCAGGCAGCACAAAAGCGCGGTTACATCATGACCGATTTGCGCGCTAGGCAAGTTAAAGATTCTGATTTCCATGAATTCGATTATGTGTTGGCCATGGATCGGTCTAATTATTCAGATCTGGTACGAAGGTGCCCTGATAAACTACAGCATAAAGTTCAGATGTTTCTGAGTTTCGGTGGCAGTGAAGTTCAAGAGGTGCCAGACCCTTATTATGGTGGCCCAGAAGGATTCAACTACGTACTGGATTTGGTGGAAGATGCCTGTGACGGTTTGTTGAACCAAATCAAGAAAGAATTGGCTGGAAAATAAAACCCTATGTTGCAATCCCATGTTTGTCTGCAACCCTATAACACGCTCAACGTGAAGGTGCAGGCCGACTATTTTGCGCAAGTAAACAGTGCTGAAGAACTGAAAGACGCGTTATCCCTGAAAAAGAAATCCTGTCCCCAAGCCCCTGTGTTGATTTTAGGTGGCGGCAGCAATGTGGTGTTGCGTGGTGATTTTCCCGGCTTAGTTATTTTAAATCGAATTGATGGCATAAAAGTCATTGAAGAAACGGACGATCAGGTTCTGGTGCAAGTGGGTGCCGGTGAAAACTGGGATGATTTTGTCGCCTACAGCATTAATCAAGGCTGGTATGGATTAGAAAACCTCAGTGCTATTCCTGGCACGGTAGGGGCTGCTCCCATTCAAAATATCGGTGCCTATGGCGTGGAGCTGAAAGATTTTTTTGTGTCCGCGCAAGCGATGGATCGAGACTCTCAGCAGCTGGTTGAGCTGGAGTTGAATCAATGCCAATTTGGCTACCGCGATAGTGTCTTTAAAGGTAAGTTGAAAGATCGGTATGTGATCTGCAGCGTGACCCTAAGGCTGAGCAAGCAACCCCATTTAAAATTGCATTACAGTGATATACCTAAACGTCTGGCTGACGTAAATTTAGAAGAATCTCAGGTGACGCCATTACAGTTGCGTCAATTGGTAATTGCCATTCGCAGTGAGAAACTTCCCAATCCAGATCAGCTTCCCAATGTGGGGAGTTTTTTTAAAAATCCTGTGGTTTCTGCTCAAGAGTATGAGCGTATTAAGAGTCAATCACCAAACCTGGTGGCTTACCCTTTAAAAGGTGGCCATTACAAATTGGCAGCAGGCTGGTTGATTGACCAGCTGGGTTGGAAGGGCAGGCAGTGGGGCGATGCTCAAGTTCATAAAAATCAGGCCCTGGTTTTGGTGAACCAGGGCCTGAATAATGATGATCTCCTAGGGTTGGCAGAGGCCATCCAAAAAGATGTTCTGCAACACTTCGGGGTTCAGCTGGAAGCCGAACCCCAGGTGATCTAGCCTTCTTTATTTTCCGATGCTTGTGCAGCGGCTTTTTTAGCGGCTTCCAGCTGGCGACGACGAATTTCCCGAGGGTCATTGGCGGCACGAGTTGGCTTAGCTGGCTTCTCCTCGCTAGGCTTTTGAGCAGCCGGAGCAGCCGGAGCAGCCGGAGCAGCCGGAGCAGCCGGAGCAGCCGGAGCAGCCGGAGCAGCCGGAGCAGCCGGAGCAGCCGGAGCAGCCGGTTTTTCCG
>JBFKSL010000671.1:0-2296 GCA_041626995.1 Ketobacter sp.
TCTCGGCTTCCTGTCCGATGCTCGCGTGTTTCCACTAAACAGCTATGAAAACCGGGTTTACCAAGTGGGCATTGAAGATGCTGACCCGGTTATCGTAAAGTTCTATAGGCCATTGCGCTGGAGTGACGCTGCCATTCTGGAGGAACATAAATATTCTCAGGATTTGGCGGATTTGGAATTACCTGCCGTTGCACCGCTGAAGAATGATAAGGGTGAAACTCTGCACTACTTTGAAGGCTATCGCTTTGCAGCATTTCGCCGTCAGGGTGGACAGGCACCAGAGCAGGATGATTTTGATCAGCTCCTTTGGTTGGGCCGTCTGCTCGGCCGCATGCATCAGGTAGGTGGAACAATTCTGTTTGAAGCCCGCCCCTCTCTTTCCGTAACACGAATGGTGAGCGAACCCGCTGAGTTTTTGCTGAAACAAGATTTTATTCCAAACTATCTCGCTCAAGATTACGAACAGCTTATCACCGATTTCAGCCAGAGCTTCCAGAAGCTTTTTGACGAAATTGAACCACGCTGGATTCGTTGTCACGGCGATTGCCATATTGGAAACATCTTATGGCACCGCGAAACCGGCCCCTGGTTTGTGGATTTCGACGACTGCCAAAATGCGCCCGCTGTGCAGGATTTATGGATGTTGTTAGCAGGCACTCGACGGGAACAAATTGCTCAATTCAGTGAGCTGCTAGAAGGCTATGAAGAATTTATGGATTTCGACCGTCGCCAATTACGGCTGATCGAACCCTTGCGTACCATGCGTATGATTTACTACGCAGGTTGGCTGGCACGACGCTGGGATGATCCAGCGTTTCCGTTAAATTTTCCCTGGTTTAACAGCTCCCACTACTGGCAAAACCACATTGCCAGCTTACAGGAACAAAAGTTAATTTTGGAGAGCGAGCCATTCACTTTGTATTAGTGAATGGCTCCTCTTCATGCGGCTTGTTTAGGGGCGGGGCTCTGAGGTAGACGGTCAAACAAAGTACGCAACGATTGGGTAGGTTGGCCTAACTTTTCTCCATCCTCAATAAAATGCTGCAGCATCATACGAGTTTGCGGTGCGGTTTTTACAAACTGAAATTTCACATAAGACTCAGCATCCATCGGCGAAACGAACCGCATCAACGGCAATGCCAGCTTTACCCAGAACAAACTGAACAAACGCTCCGTCCAATTTAATCGCTTACCAAATTTCGCCGCCACAATGGAGAGGGCTTCCTGAGCTGCACCCACCGCCAGCTCCAAAGAGTTACTCAATGTGAGCTTCTTAAACGACCAGTTTTCCAACTCCAATAAAGCCACCAAGGGAATCATCATAGCGGAACGATCTGCATAAATGCGGGAGGCATCTTTCTCCACCCGAACATTGAATCGGCCAGACGCAATGGCTTCCATAACCTCCGGCAAACGCTGCTCACTACCAGAAAACTCAGCAGGCATCATGGGCAACACCAAATAGGCAACACCCTCTTTGTGCGCATCCGGATGATAGTCGGGCAAATCCGGCAAAGGCGTTTGATAACTAATAAAGTTTACGATGCCACAGACTACCTGTTGCGATGGAAAAACATCGTAAATGTAATCGCGATCACCCAAGTCAGGTTGCAGCATCACAATGGTGGCATCCCCCACCACTTCTTTCAGTTGCTCTAACCAACCTCCGCGCAAATCCGCTGAAGACATGGTTAGCCAAACCTGATCCCATTTCTGCTGTTTCAGTTCTGCATATTGGGTATAAATATTGTCAGCATGAAATTGCTCGGCAGAACCCAAGCCGCTACGTCGACACCGGTAAAGCGTAAATCCCTGTTCGCATTCTTGTTTATATTTTTCTTTTACAAAGTAAGAAACCGAAGCACCACCACGCTGCAAAAAATGCCCGTATACTTGGCCTACTGCTCCAGCACCTACAATTAATGCTGTTACCACGTTATTATTCCCTCGGTCAGCCGTCATAGACTCTTCGATATAAACATAGCAGGTATGCACTCACAAGCGATGGGTTTGGGTAATGGCTGTAATTTTTATATCATGTTGTTCTAATAAGCTGAGGCTCAAAACATTTGCTTATATTGATCAATATTCTTTTCTTTTTTTATAGCACCATCAGAGACGTTACACATTTTCCCTATGGCAAAAAAAATCAAGGTTAAACAAGAAGTTACCCCTGAAAATAAGTGCGACATTTGCAACAAATCCAAGTGTTGTCAGTATGTCACTCAATGCATTGATAAACCCACCTCCATGAAAGACTATGATCTGCTTTTGTGGCAAATCTCCCACAAGAACA
>JBFKSL010000672.1:0-2294 GCA_041626995.1 Ketobacter sp.
AGGCCATGAGCACTGCTCCTATCACTATGATTTGCTTCATAAATTTCCCCTAGCTATTTGAAATGCTGATATTACAGTAAGAGGTATTACTTCTCCCATCACGCAAGCCTATCCATTCATAAGGCAGTTAAACTTGCGCCCCCTCATAAAACTGGGTATCTTATTCACAGATTGTCCTACAATCCAACAATCAGCAATAAGATCCCATGAGGTGTGAAGCTACATGTTCGGACTGTTTAAGTCTTCCAAACCCAAGTTAGTTCAGATTGATGGCGTGGATTCTCCCATTGAAGTGAGTGGCAAGGAAACCATTTTAACAGCAGCATTAAAACAAGGTATTCGCTTCCCACACAACTGTCGTGTAGGAGGCTGTGCCGCCTGCAAATGCCAACTCACCTCCGGAAAAGTGAAAGAGCTCACCGAGTCAGCCTACATTCTTGATCAACAAGATCTGGAGAACGGCTACATCCTGGCCTGCCAATCGGTTCCTAAAACCAATCTTACCATTCGCGTGGATAACCTGATTAACAGCGGGGAAAGCATCCCGGTGAAAAAGCTGGCCGGGCAAGTGGTAGGCCAAACCCGACTCACACACGATATTGTGGCTTTGGATATTTTACTGGATGAACCCATTCGTTACGCCGCCGGACAATATGCGCAAATAACGGTGCCTAATGAAATCGACGAAGCACGCAGCTACTCCTTTGCTTGTGCTCCCTCCACCACCGGTGAAGCGATGGTGAAATTTTATATTCGTGCTGTGCCTCATGGGCAGATGTCGAACTGGGCCCAAGGCGACATTAATGGCTGTGACGTAGAAGTGGAAGGCCCCTATGGCGATTTCTACTTAAGGGAAAGTGATCAGCCTATTTTGTGCATTGCTGGTGGCAGCGGCTTAGCACCAGTGAAGGCATTATTAGAAGATGCACTGGCCTATAAAAATCCACGTCCAGTTGTGTTTTTGTTTGGTGCACGCACACAGCAGGATTTGTATTGCGTGGATCATATTCAATCCATCGCCACGCAATGGGCGGGCGATTTTACTTTCATACCTGTTCTTTCAGAAGAGCCAACAGACTCGGCTTGGAAGGGGGCTCGCGGCTTGGTGACAGATCTGCTGGAGCAGTATGTTCTGCCAAACGCTCAAGCCTATATGTGTGGCCCTCCCCCCATGCTGGATGCGGCTGAAGAAAAGCTACAACAACTGGGCGTGATACCAGAACAGATTTTTAGCGATAAGTTTTTGGATAAATCCCATTTAAAGACGGCATAAACCATATAAATTTTGTAGAGAAGAAACCATGTTCCACTATTTAAAATACTTTTTGTTCCATGGCATAGGATTATTGGCTGCAACCTATTTAACGCTGGGCGGCGACTGGATGACTTATGGATTTTTAAGCATCTTTTTTGGCTATGTTTTTCTGGATGCCATTCTCGGAGACGACATTACTGAGCCCAATTTTAAACTTCCACAAATTTTAACCTGGCAACTGTGGTTAGCTTTGCCTTTGTTAGCGTTCATTGTTTTTACCTTTTTATGGCAAGTCAGTAGCGGAGACCCTCTTGGCTACGGAGCTTTGGTACAAAGCATCACAGAATATGACATGTTTGCCGCGCGTGAATCTAACACTGGTTGGAATTTATTTTGGGCCGTCATTATGGCAGGGCTAATGGTAGGTATGATCGGCACCATTACCGGACACGAACTCACTCACCGCACCTGGGACCCCATTTCCATGTTGGTGGGCCGCTGGTTATTAGCCTTTAGCTTTGACAGCAACTTTGCCATCGAGCATGTTTACGGGCACCATCGCTATGTGAGCACCACGGAAGACCCCGCCACAGCTCCCCGTGGCCGCAATGTTTACGCACACATAATCATTTCTACGCTGCGCGGCAATTTAAGCGCGTGGAACATCGAAAAAGATCGATTAAATAAAAAGCGCCAAAGTTTGTTCTCCTTTCATAACTTTGCTTTACGAGGTTACTTGATGAGTGCAACACTTTTAGTAGCTGCCTATTTTATTGCTGGCTGGATGGGCGTTGTATTTTTCACTTTCTGCGGAATGTGGGGAAAATCATTATTGGAAATCGTGAACTACATGGAGCACTACGGCATGGTGCGCAATCCAGAAACACCGGTGCAACCACGCCACTCCTGGAACACCAATAAACGTTTTAGCTCTTGGTCGATGTTTAATCTAACCCGCCATTCACATCATCATGCACAAGGCGAAGTGCCCTACCATGAATTAAAACCCTATCATGACGCCCCAATGATGATTAATGGC
>JBFKSL010000673.1:0-2286 GCA_041626995.1 Ketobacter sp.
AGCCGATAAAGTGAGGTCTTAGGAAATATGTCAAACGCTCCAGTGATTCATACCGATCCGAGCAGCACGTTCTTAATTGAGCAAGCGATCAAACGCGGTGAAGGCGAATTGGCCCATAACGGTGCCTTTGTAGCCAAAACCGGCGCCCGTACTGGCCGCTCTCCCATGGACAGATTCATCGTTGATGAGCCCAGTACCAGCGAAAGCATTCACTGGGGCCCTGTTAACCGCCCATTCCCTGCCGACAAGTTCGATGCATTGTGGAATCGCGTTGCAGAACACGTTTCTGCCGATGATCAGTTTGTTTCTCACCTGCATGTTGGTGCCGATACCGATCACTACATTGCAGTAAAAGTAACCACTCAAACAGCATGGCACAACTTGTTTGGCCGCTGCCTGTTCATCATCCCTGAAAAATATAACCCCAAGAGCAAAGAAGCTTGGGAGATCCTGCACGCGCCTACTTTTGAATGCGACAAAGAGCGTGATGGTACCAACAGCGATGGCTGTGTAATTCTGAACTTTGCCGCTCGCAAGGTACTGATCGCTGGCATGCGTTACGCCGGTGAAATGAAGAAAGCCATGTTCTCAGTACAGAACTTCCTGTTGCCTGAAAAATCCGTGCTGCCCATGCACTGTTCTTCCAATGTGGGTGAAGACGGCGATGTTGCATTGTTCTTTGGCCTGTCTGGTACCGGTAAAACCACTCTATCTGCCGACCCTAATCGCTACCTAATTGGTGATGACGAGCACGGCTGGGCGAAAGGCAGCGTATTCAACCTGGAAGGCGGCTGCTACGCCAAATGCATCGACCTGAGCCAAAAGAACGAGCCAGTAATCTGGGATGCCATTCGTTTTGGTGCAGTGCTAGAAAACGTTATCATGGACGAAGATCGCGTTCCTGATTACACCGACTGCTCCTTAACGCAAAACACCCGCGCAGCGTATCCTTTGGAAAACATCGAGAAGCGCGTTATCGAAAACCGCGCCGGTGAGCCTAAGCACGTAATCTTCCTGACTTGCGACTTGAACGGTGTTATTCCTCCCGTGTCTCGCCTGAACAACGAAGCCGCTGCTTACCACTTCCTGAGCGGATACACCGCGCTGGTTGGCTCTACTGAAATGGGTTCTGATGCTGGTATCAAAACCACATTCTCTACCTGTTTCGGCGCACCTTTCTTCCCGCGTCAGGCTGGTGAATATGCCGAGCTGTTGATCAAGCGCATCGAAGAATTCGATTCCAAAGTCTATCTGGTAAACACCGGTTGGACTGGCGGCCCTTACGGTGAAGGTAAGCGTTTCGACATTCCTACCACTCGTGCTGTTATTACAGCGATCCTAAGCGGGGACCTGGATGAAATCGATACTCAACACATCGACATTTTGAATCTGGATGTACCTGTGGACGTAGCTGGTGTTGATCCTAACCTGCTGATTCCACAAAACACCTGGGCCGACAAAGACGCCTATGTTGAGCGCGCCAAGCACTTGGCCGAGCTGTTCAACAACAACTTCGAGAAATACAGCGAAGTTTCTGAAGAGATTCGCAACGCGGGTCCTTCTGTGGAATAAGTCTTCTTTATTCTGCGAAATAATAAGCCGTTGCCGTGAGGCAGCGGCTTTTTTTATGCCTGATACTTCGATTCTGTTTATACTAAAACAATCGCTGCCCTTGCTGTCCAGCGTTAGATACCAAACCAAATGGACATTGGGAGCAAGCAAATGGCACGCCTTATTATCGGTCATGTAACCGACACCACCGCAAAAATTTGGGTTCGTGGTAAATGTTTCTTCCACTGGGCTCATATCAGCCTGAGCCAAAATGGCAAACATATCAAAACTGAAAAGCTTGAACTGCAAGAGCGGCATGGCTACACCGGCTGCATAGAGTTAAAAGACCTAAAAGCAAAAACGGACTACACCTGCGAAGTAGCCTTTGGCCCCAGCAAAGACACCAAATCCTTTTTGCTGATTGATTTCGGAAACTGCCGAGGCAAATTCACCACTGCTCCCAATTCTGCCGACAAAACACCATTCTCCTTTTTACTAGGCAGCTGCAACCTGCACTCACTGGGCTTTATAAATTCACCGGACAAAGCATACGAAACCCTGATCGACAAAGCCGAAGACAGCAACGCCAGCTTTATGATCCATTGTGGCGACCAAATTTATTACGACATTCCTAACCCAGTCAAACAACCTGAGCTAGAAGAATACCGACAAAAATATCTGGATGCCTGGAGTGATTGCCGACCGGCGCGGGCCTTTCTCACCCGTTTACCCCAC
>JBFKSL010000674.1:0-2272 GCA_041626995.1 Ketobacter sp.
TCAATATTGCCGTATAGATTACGCCCTACTTCACCTGAGTCTGGTGTTTTTAGATCCATGACTACGCTTACTCGTTGATCCAAGCCCGCAATATCCATGGCACCGCTGGTTTCCAGGGACACTTCATAGCCTGCATCGGCCAGTTGAGTAAGCAAAGTTTTGCATTCTGGTTGTGCCAAGGGTTCACCACCGCTGACACAAACATAGTGGGCACCAAACGCTTCCACTTGTTGCAGAATGTCATCAAGCGATAGCAACTCTCCGCCAGAGAAAGCATAGGTGGTGTCGCAATATTGGCAACGTAGCGGACAACCCGTTAGGCGCACAAACACCGTGGGCAGCCCCACTGTGCGGGCTTCCCCTTGTAGGGAATGGAATATTTCAGTGATACGAAGCTGGCTCACGTGGACACCTGACGTTAACGAGCCGGCAATGATAACTGATGGAAATGGTGCCCTCTAGAGGGTTTTCAATAAATCCTTGCCTAAATTAGCGGCGGATTTATCTGGGTAACGCTTTACTAACTCGCTTAGCGTACTTTTGGCTTTGCTCTTTTCACCTTGACGAATGTAAAGCTTACCTAGTTTATACATGGCATCGGGTACTTTTACATGATCAGAATGATTGGCCAACAAGCTGATAAAATGTTTTTTCGCCACATCCAATTGAGGTGGTTCGGCAACCATATAGAGTTCGCCTAACCAATAATCACTGTAAGGTGCATAAAGGCCATTTGGTGATTGCTGCAAAAGCTGTTCAAGCAATGCAATGGCTTCACTGAATTCGTTTTTCTTACGATGATCGCTGGCTTTCTGATACAGCGCTTTTTCGTCCGCTGCCTGAGCGGGCATTGGCGGTTTCACCGTTGCAGATTGGGATACACTTCCTCCACCCCGCAACTGATTGATGCGCATATCCAGATCCAGGTAACGTTCTCGTTCCTGCTTTTGCATCAGGTTAACCTGATGTTTTAACTCTTCCACCGTACCACGCAGAGATTGAATCTCTTCCTGCATCTGCTGCATTTGCTGCATCATTTCCCAACTGGGATTACCCAATGGCGCACCGCGGGCAGGTTGAGGATTGCTTTCTACAGCTGGCGTAAAAGTATAACTGCCATCATCCTGGGCAAGGACATTGTCGTTGCTTACTTGAGGAACATTTGTCGCTCTAGGAGCAGTTGACGCACTTCTATCCGGGAGGGGTTCGTAGGGAGGAACGGCCACTGCAATCGCAGCAGCCGTAGATAATACAACTAGCAGAAAAGCTCTTAACATGGAATGTTATCGATTAAGGCGCTTCTACTGTGTATTGCAACTCAGAGCGACGGTTTTCACCCCATGCGCTTTCGTCATGACCCAGTGCAACAGGACGCTCTTCACCGTAGCTGATGATTTCCAACTGAGAAGGAGAAGCACCGTTTGCTGCTAAGAAGCTTGCAGCAGCTTTGGCACGACGCTCACCCAGAGCCATGTTGTATTCACGAGTTCCGCGCTCATCGGCATGACCTTCTACACGAACACGGGCACCTGGAGTCTTGGACAGGTAAGCAGCGTGTGCTTGCAAAGTAGCAATAGCGTCAGGGCGAATGTTGGCTTTATCAAAGTCGAAATAAACCACACGGTTTTGCAAAGCAGGATCAGTTTGATCTTGCGCACCGTAATCTGAACCCATTGCGCCGCCATCAACTTCACTGTCTTGAGCAGAGTAGTCTTCTACAGGAGCAGCAGATGCTGTGTTATCAGTGGTGTCTTCAGGGGTGGAACTACAGCCTGTGATAGCCGCTGCAGCAACAAGAGCAAGAAAGTAATTACGGTTTAGTTTGGACATTTTTTTTAACTCCTAGTAGAGGAACGCGTTACGCAATGCGAATATTAGTGCTTCAACCAATTTTTTTAAACAGGCTTACATCAATTTTTTTACATAAATGGCGACCAGGATGGCTCTCGCACATCACCCATGCGGGAAGGTAAACGAACTTTTACCCTGCCATCCAAAGATACTGCAGCCAATACACCTCTGCCCTTGTCTACGGTAGCATAAATTATCATGCTGGCATTGGGAGCAATACTGGGTGATTCATCCAGATCGGTTTCTGTGAGTACGTTAAAAGTACCACGCACCAAATCTTTTACTGCAATATGAAAGATGCCATTGGAGCGATGCACCATCGCCAGGAACCGACCATCGGGGGTTAATGCCGGCCTTGCATTGTAGTTGCCCTGGAATGTTAAGCGTTCAACCTTACCAGAATCAAGGTATTGGCGATAAA
>JBFKSL010000675.1:0-2270 GCA_041626995.1 Ketobacter sp.
GCAGAAGCAGCCAATCTTGCCAAATCCAAGTTTTTATCCAATATGTCCCATGAGTTACGCACACCTCTAAATGCGATTCTGGGCTTTTCTCAGATTTTGGTTTCAAAAGAACAAAACCCCACTAAAAAACGTTATTTAGAATCCATTAATATTGCTGGAAAGGGATTGCTCAACTTAATTAATTCAGTGTTGGATCTTTCCAGGATCGAAGTGGGAAAAATGCCGGTTCAAGAGCAGCCCATGTCGTTGTTCTCGCTACTTGAGGAGATTAAAGTGATTTTTCGAGTCCAAGCGGACGAAAAGGATCTTGATCTGTTGGTGACTGTTTCGGAAAACACTCCAAAAAGTATTTTGTTTGATGAAACAAAATTACGGCAAATGCTCATTAACTTAGTGGGCAATGCTATAAAATTTACCAAGCAAGGCGTTATAAAATGCCAAGTACAGGCAAAATCCATTTCTAACGATCGATTTACACTTGAAATTTCTGTGCAAGACACCGGAATTGGTATTGGGTTAGAAGATCAAAAACGCATATTTGAATCTTTTGAGCAGGCAAATGATCAAAGTATCAATGAGTACGGTGGAACCGGTTTGGGATTGGCGTTAACCAAACAGCTGTCGAATTTGCTGGGCGGTGATTTGACGGTAGATAGTGCAGTGGGGAAAGGTAGCACTTTTACCGTCAGGGTACCCGACGTTAAGATCATGCCAGATACCAAGTTAAAATCAGAACAATGGAAATACCATCAGGATAAAGAAATAAGGTTTTCGCCAGCAACTATTTTGGTGGTTGATGATTCTGAAGTAAACCGTGATTTAATGGTGAGCTATTTGAGTGGTTGGGAGTTTAATGTTTTGCTTGCCGGGGATGGGGCTCAAGCTGTGAAGCTGGCGCAGGAAAATTGCCCTGACCTTATATTTATGGACATAAAAATGCCTGTGATGAATGGTTTTGAGGCAATAGAAAAAATAAGATCGGATGTCAGTACAAAATCTATTCCTATCGTTGCAGCAACAGCGTCTGCTCTAAAAAATGAGCGAGAGGAAATTCGATCCGTATGTGATGGCTATTTAAGGAAACCCATTTTCATTGAGGATTTGTTGGGGTGTTTGAAACAGTTTATTCCAGAGGCAAAACCCGTAGAGAGTAGCCCAATAACAAAGAAAGTTTTGATAGTGGACGATGATAGTATTAATTGTTTTATCTTGTCCGACATTTTAAAAAGTTTTGGTTTTTCAAATGTCGATTCGGTTTCCAGCGGCGTTGATGCTATCGAATTGTGCTGTGGTTCTGATCGGCCTGAGATCATACTGTTGGATTATCAGATGCCTGGCGTGAATGGGGTGGACGCTGCTCGTGAAATTCGTGACTGGGAAAAAAGTACAGCGTCTCGGCCTTCGAAAATGTATTTGATAACAGCCTGCTCAGCTGAAGAAATGGGGTTTATTAAGGATGAAGCCTTGTTTGACGACGTACTAAAAAAGCCCTTTGAGGTTGATCAGATTTCTGTAGCGTTCAATGAATATTTGATTTAGTTGATAACACAGTATTGCAAATATCTGCCTAGTCTGGCTCAACAATCATAGATTCAAAGTCTCTCATATCCGGTTCCTGCATTTCTTGAACAAAGCGTTCAAAGGGCCATGGCCATAGCACCGGAGTACCCGATTTATCCAGGTGCCAGCTTTGGCAGCCACCGGTCCAAACGGTTTTACCTAGCGATGCTTTTATGTTGTCTAAAAAGCGGGTGGCGGCAGAATGTTTGGGTGAAATGGCATCGAACTCTTTTTTCTGCCAGCGCTCAATCAGCTTGAGAATATAATCTGCTTGAACTTCTGCAATCATGGTGACAGAAAAATTGCCAATGGGGCTGTTAGGCCCGGTCATTAGAAAATAGTTAGGGAAGTTTGGAATGGTTAATGAGCGGTAATTGAGATATTGATCTTTCCAGGCGGTATCGATATCCATGCCGTTTTCACCAATCAATTCCATTGGTCGCATAAAGTTGAAGTGATGAAACCCTGTTGCCAGGACGAGTACATCCAGTTTATGCAATTTATCATCAGTGCTTATGATACCTTGAGGTTGAATTTCCTTAATGCCATCGGTAATTAAATCACAATTAGATTGTTGAACGGCAACTCACGCCGGGATAGGTATTTTCCCGCCACGTGCCGCCAACAGAATCGACTTTTTCAAAAATGGTAATATCGGTAATGCCTGCCTTGCGCAGCTTGATTGTCATAAGAATGCCACTCATACCAGC
>JBFKSL010000676.1:0-2270 GCA_041626995.1 Ketobacter sp.
GCAACCAGGCATGTCATCCAAAAGTGAATTGGGTTAATGCCCTGTTCATAGGCGATGGGGGCAATAGCCAGAGAAACTAACCCAATGGCTGCCATGGATTCCATAAACATACCGATTAAAACGAACATCAGCATTAATGCGCCCATAATCAGATAGGTGTTATCCACATCGTAAAGAAAAGTGGCTGAGACGGTTTCAGCGCCTAAGCTGGTCATAATCATAAAGGTCGACATCAACATAAGAAGGCCGCCAATATGTATGGAAGCATCCGTCATGGACTTAGTTAGTGATCCAGGTAAAGTATCGATGCGCTCTGGTTCGTTGTAGAGGGGCTTTTCTTTGCTAATCAATCGTTCGTACACAATCATCCAGAAAATAATGACAGGAAGGATTACTGGGGCAGAAAATTGATCTAATCGTGCATCTAAAACCCAATAATAGGCACTAGAAACCAGCAGAAAGATAATTACATAGGCCATTAAAGGCCGTGCATTAGAAAGGGAGTCGGGTAATGCTTCATTAGCAGGTGCAATTTTTAGCGGATCTTTACGAACGATGAGTGCGTAAACAAAAAACACAAGCGCGGTTAATAGGAAGACGCGCACGCCCCAATAAAACAAATCGTCGCTCACCACCTCTTTGTTTAGAATCGAGACGATAATCACGATTAAACAGGGCTTTAGAACAATACCAGAGCTTCCGCTCATTGCAGTGGCGGCTAGAGCGAGTTGTCGGCGGGTGCCCACTTTGCGTAATTCACGATAAACCACAGCACCCATGGCTAAAATGATAATAGACGATGCACCGGTATATGCAGTTGGCAGGGCCATTACCACGATAGCAACAAATGCGAGCAGTTCTGGAGGTAAACGCCATGGTGTGAATAGGCTAAATACCCGTTCGCCCACTTGAGTTTGTTTTAATAGCATCCCGCACCAAAGGTACAAAGACACATCAATGTAGGTCCCTGAGTGATCAAAGAAGGCACTAAAATACAAGGAAAGCCCTGCTAAATTGCCTTGATTGATTATGACGATAAATGCAAACAGAAGCATGACCATTGTGTACAAAGGAACAGAAAGTAGGGCATGGCGAACGGTACCGCCTGATGGTGCGTCTTTAGGGATGCTAAAAATATCTTTAACTGATAGCAGTGCTAATGCTGTGGCTCCAATGGCCATACCGTTGACAATTTCAGGATTGTTAGACGCGATGTCATAACTCATCATGTTGATTTTGAATTTCCAGGCGGAAGCAGCCAGTGCTGTGTTGGCAATCAGCTGAAGGGCAAGAGATATCTGAAAATCCAGCTTCGACACCATAGGGCGAAATCCAATATGGTGGCGCTTCATGGTGGCAACGCATGCGGCGATGAACAATAGCGATAACAGTAAAATAGTTTGCTTGTCAGTGGAGAAAATACTGATTTCAGAGAACTTGTGCTCAATAGCACTAAAAATCTGCACTGCTGGAGTTACCTTGCTACGGTATTCTGCAACTTGGGCGTGCTCTTGTTGGCAAAGTCGTAATTGATTTTCTAAAGAAGTTTGTGCAGCCTGGCGATCAAAGCCTTCATCGAATAGATCAAAATCATCGCTTGAACTAATTGACTCGGCTTCAAGTTGATTGAGTCTGTCTTGTATATTTATGCTTGGATCACAAACCGGATCGGAAATGTCTGCGCGTAAAACGAAATAGTCGTCCCAAATATAAGCACCAAGTTGCGTAACCTGGCCGTGTATGCTTTCTCCTGTGCGGGCAAAAATTATAAAAATTAGTAGGAATAAAATGGCGATAACTGGTAATCGCTCTAAAAGGTTGTTCTTGGTTTCTGTACTGCTTTCCATGATTAACTCATTCATTGCGATTACCGTTATCTAATTCTTTTATTCGGCGTTGGGGTCGGTGCATTCAGCGAGAGTAGCGTCTTTTTTACAGCGAACTTTACGCAGCAGTGTTAGCATTTTTGCGTCGTATACATCACGCTCACGGAAGGATAAACGGATTTGGCGAGTTTGAGTTTGATATTCCTCGATGCGCTGAGCTGTCATTGGAATCCACAGATCTTTGGGGATGTTTTCTTCTGCTTCACGCACCAGCTTAAGGGTATCGTCGAAGTTTTTAGCGAAATATTCGCGGGATTTTTGCGCAAAACCTTCGGGTAGCTTGCTCCAGCGACCAACAAATTGCACGTTACCTTGCATAACGGGTTGCTCTAAGATGCCACCGTTGGGGCGTAATCCTTTGTCCAATTCCATCATTTCATATAC
>JBFKSL010000677.1:0-2255 GCA_041626995.1 Ketobacter sp.
ACCAGCTTCAGCCTTTGCATTGGCCTCATTTTCAACTCTGGCGGTTTCTCTGGCTTTGATTTTTTCTAAACCTTTTTCGTTTACATAAGTGGGTAAAGTTTCCCAGCCGCGCACAGTTGAAGTCGACGAAAGATTTGCGTGTTCAAATGAAATATCCCAATCGGGAATGCGTTTTAATAATTCTTCAAATACAATACGAGCTTCCATCCGCGCAAGCCCATTACCGATACAAGTATGAATACCATGACCAAACGACATATGGCGCGGTTTCTCTCGATGCATATTAAACGTATCCGGATCAGAAAAAACTTCTTCGTCGTGGTTTGCAGACCCCACAAGTAAAAGAATCGTGCTACCAGCTGGCACCGTTTGACCCTGAATTTCCACATCTTTATTAACGTAACGGCCGACATGGGGGGGTGGTGGCTCTAAGCGTAACGTTTCTTCGATTGCTGCCATTATTAAATTCGGATTAGCTACCAGTTCGCGGCGTTGTTCTGGATACTCCGCTAACGATTTTGCCATCCATCCAATAAGCCGATTTGTGGTCTCATTACCAGCTCCAGCTAGCAAATTAACGAATGTAGTTAGCTCTTCAGTGGTAAGCTTTCTTAGATTGCCTTTATCGTCGGTAAATTCAACATCTAGCAATTCTGTGATCACATCGTCCGATGGATTTTCCATTCGCCAATGGATATAACGTTCAAAGTCCTGCTCCAAGTTTAGCCCAGCGGAATAATCTACAGGCTTACCCTCTTCCGTAATCAATTTGGAGTCTGTAATGCGGCGAACTTCTTGATAATCTTCTTCTGGAATGCCGAGCAACATACCAATTACCCGCATTGGAATCTGTCCACCCACGTCTGCAATAAAATCAAACTCATCACGGTGTTTTAGGTCTTCCATGATTTTGACTGTCATGGAACGAATCTGATCTTCTAGGGTGGCCATGCGTTTAGGCGCAAATATGCGTTGAACGATCCGACGATGAACTGAGTGCAACGGTGGATCCTCAAATATGAAGGTACCTTCTGGCATTTGTACGTTCTGCTTAATCAGCTCTAATATACCGCCTTTACCCGATATAAAAGTTTCATGATCGGCAAAGCATTTCTGTACATCGCTATATCGACTAACTGCATAAAAGTCGTATTTTTCGTTGTAATAAAGAGGAGCCTCTTCGCGCAGGCGCTTATAAACTGGGTAGGGTTCCTTAACTATTTCCCTCAAATAAGGGTCGTAATAGACCTCATCGTTCTTCAAAACTGCACTCTCGCCCATGACCATCTCCACTGTTTTTATTTGATGTCAGTATGCTGACATCAAATAAAAATGGCGTCAAGAGTGCAATTACTGGGAATCGGTGAGCGCAGCAAATGTAAGTAAAAACTTGCTCAAAAAGGAACTAAAAAGATTCTGCAGAGGACAACTAAAATGGGAATAGCAGGCTTAACCGCTAATAAGATCAACATGTTAAGCCTGGGTATATCTTTTAGACTTTTTCTGCTTCAAATTTAAATGTACCCATAAAACCGGTTTTTACTTTTCCGCTTATGGTGTTGCCTTCCAATACACCTTTAAACTCCAGTTTTAATTTCATAGGTTTCTGAATTTGGTTTGTCCATTCAATAGCCCCACTACTACTGTCAAATGTGATGGAGTCTATAACATCTACCGGACCATCTTCACTAGTTTGCTTTCCAGCTAACACACCATTAACGTCCTCAAGAATCAAACTGCTTGGTTTTGCACCGGTAGGTGCTTTTACTGTAACAGTCCATTCGCCTAGTAGGGATTCAAACTCGCTCATAATTTTCATTTCCTCTTTATTTCAAATAAGTGTTTTTCAATTTAATACTTTATTGGCTCAATAAATTAGGCCAGTTCAAAAAATGAATATTGGAACTATTAATTTTTTAATTTGAAAGCCATTACAGAATCACCCATGGTGGATTGATACATGCTATGCCCACCTGCTGGGATCACAATATATTGCTCACCATCAACTTCGTAACTAACCGGAACGGAAGTACCGGCAGCAGGAATATCACCTTCCCAAAGTAAATCGCCACTGTGCAAATCAAAAGCCTTCAGCGTGTCATCCAACGAATAACCAATAAAGATCAGCCCCCCCGCAGTTACTAACGGCCCACCAGCGCCTGGCATGCCTAAGTCCCAGGGCATGGGTAAAGGTAATGGGGACATCTTATCGACACTGCCTAACGCCACTTCCCAAACTATTTCTTTTTTCACCA
>JBFKSL010000678.1:0-2250 GCA_041626995.1 Ketobacter sp.
ACGATGCAGGTATTATCGTTATAGAAGTATCCGATGACGGTGGTGGATTGGACCTTGAAAGAATTCGAAGAAAGGCGGTGGTCAATGGGGTTGTTGATGCCGATATAGGATTGACAGAGCAAGACTTGAAACAGTTGATCTTTCATCCTGGATTATCCACTGCAGAGCAGGTAACGGATTTATCAGGCCGTGGTGTTGGCATGGACGTGGTGAAGCGAAACATTGACGCCCTGCAAGGAAGTATCGACATAGATACAGAGCTTGGTAAGGGTACGAAATTTAGTATTCGCCTCCCGCTTACGCTAGCGATTATTGATGGTTTCCATGTTTCATCGGGAAAAACACATTTTATTATTCCTCAGAATACGGTTTTAGAGTGCATGGATCTTGAAGCTCTTGATCAGGATGAAGGTCGTAATTGTGTAAATTTAAGGGGAGAGCAAATCCCTTTTATTCAGTTAAGCAGAATTTTTTCGCTTCCAGAGGAGGTGGATTATTTAGATGAGCGCAGAGAAAAGCTAGTGATGGTTCAGTTCGGTGAAGTGCGTTCTGGGATTGTAGTCGAGCAGTTGTATGGTGAAGTGCAAACTGTAGTTAAACCGCTTAGCCCAATATTTCAGGCCTTGCATGGCATAGGGGGGTCAAGTCTTCTAGGTAGTGGAGACATTGCTTTTATACTGGATGTGCCGCAATTAATTGAATTGGCGGTTCGAACGGAAGATAAATATAACCGTGTTGGAATGAAGGAGAAATTGTCATGAGTATGCACCAAGCCGGAGTAGAAGAAAATTCATTAATAGATGAAGGTGTAAATTCAAATCAATTTTTAACTTTTCGAATTGGACAGGAATATTTTGGTCTCGAATTAGAGCAAACCCGAGAGATTTTAGAGTATACCGGTGTTACTGAAGTTCCACTTATGCCTAATTTTTTAAGCGGTGTAATTAATCTTCGGGGCGAAATGGTGCCAGTGATTGATTTGGCTGTAAGGTTGGGGCGAAAAGCAATCGAGGTGCAGCGCCGAACCTGCATTATTGTGGTAGAGGTTCATGCCCAAGGTCAGGATCATGTTTTAGGGTTGCTCGCTGATGGCGTGAGCGAGGTCGTGGAGATTTCTCCTGCTGAAATTGAAAAGGCCCCATCTTTTGGCGCCAATATAAGAGCCGAGTTTATACAAGGAATTGCAAAACGAGACAATAACTTTGTGGTTTTGTTGGATGCGGCCAATGCACTTTCTGTGAATGAGTTGGCTCACCTGGTAGAGGTTGAACTCCAATAATACCTTTTGAGGTTCACGCAATGTGGCAGAATGGAAAGGCTAGTTTAAAGCGTAGATTCATTTATCTAGGATTGGTTCAACTGATTTCTTTGTCTGCTTTTTCTCTGGTGCTTTTGACTGGGGTTGATCAGGAAGTAATTGCTCGTAATAGCTTCTTGGTTATGTGCATTTTGTTGGCACTTGTATTGTTGGTTTCCCTTATCTTTTTGTACGGTAATCTAAAATTTTATTTTGGCGGTGATCTGGCTGATATAGAAAAAGCTATATCGGATATGCAGCCTGACTCAGCGAATAACGGCTCTCTTCTGGATCGGTTGACGCTTGCTTCAAGGAGTATTAATGGCACTCTTGCCAATAACCGTAATTCTATAGCTGATATGACAGCGATGTTGAATGAGATTGTATCTGATGCTAAATCGGTAATAGAAAGTATTGGTATCCAAGAAGGTAGAATTACTGTTTTGGAGAATTCAGTGGAGCAGGCTTCAAATTCTCTTTCATTTGTTTGCCAGAACGCCATCGCGGCAGATAAAGAAACCAGTCAGGCTTATCTCGAAGTTCAAAATTGTAATAAAGGTATCTTAGGTACAGTTCATGCAATGCAAAAAATTGCAGAACGTATAAGTGTTGTAAACGATATTGCTTATCAAACCAACTTATTGGCCTTAAATGCCGCTATCGAAGCAGGGCGAGCAGGAGAAAATGGACGAGGATTCTCGGTGGTCGCATCAGAAGTTCGAAAATTGGCAGAGCGCTGTCAGCGCGCAGCAATGGAAATTGGGGAACAAGCAACTGAAAGTGTTAGGCAGTCAGATAGTGCTTGTCAGATGCTCGATGGCATTGTGCCTATTATTCAAAAGGCGACTGGATTGACGGCTAATATCTCTCAAGATGTTGGGGCTGCATTTCCCAATGTGCAATCTGCAAAATTAGAGGCGCAACATATACGCGATGACTTGAATGGGGTTTCC
>JBFKSL010000679.1:0-2237 GCA_041626995.1 Ketobacter sp.
GACAGAAACTACCACCTTATCATAGGCTTGTACTTGTATTGGTACGTGAATGCGCCAGGGCGAAGGGTATTCACAGCTAACTTTCATGGTCAATCGTCCATGAATACGATTTGTTGGCCGATGTTGAAGCTGAAGTGCGTCGTCGCAGGGGGATAATTTTAAGCGTGAATCAACTGGCTGAATGCTAAGTTCGAACTTTTCAAATTGAGAATTCAGCATGTCTTCAACATAACTGTGAATGGCTTGCTGGATGTCTTGGTTAGCAGTGCTTGCCTGCGCGTGGGCGTGAAAACCTATGAAAATCAGTAATAAGCAACAGTGCAAAAGTGCCCTGGACGGAGCTAGAGCGGCTTTTTGGCTGTAGAGAATTTGTTGCTTAAATCTGTTCATTTATGGTTTTTGACCTATTCTGAATGAGTAGGGTTAAAGTAGATTTTACTGCCATGTTTTTGACAAAAACTGTTTATAAATGAAATTAATGCAATGCTTATGCCTAATCTAAAAGTATATGGAGTCATACAATGGCTGGAGTGTTAGACACAGTTGACCAAAGAACCAAGTTGGTGGGTCAAAACCGACTTGAATTGCTGCTGTTCCGGCTCAAAGGTGATCAAGTATACGGAATCAATGTTTTCAAAGTTCGGGAAGTGTTGCAATGCCCGAAGCTTACAGAAATTCCCCAGAGGAATCCGATTGTTAGAGGGATTGCGCACATACGTGGAGGCACGATATCCGTTATGGATATGAGCCAGGCGATGGGTAATGCTCCTTTGGATGATATTGAGAATTGCTTTGTTATTATTTCGGAATACAACATGGCGGTGCAGGGTTTTCTGGTTAACTCTGTGGAAAAAATCGTGAACCTGAATTGGGAGAACATTCATCCACCGCCCAAAGGAGCAGGTAAAGGCAACTATTTAACTGCTGTAACAGAAGTGGATGAGCGGATTGTTGAAATCATCGACGTAGAGAAAATTCTTTCTGAAGTATCGCCAATGATGGAAGAGATTTCAGACGACCACCTTAATGAAGAAACCGTCGCTAGTGCTGCCGCTAATGAGTTAAGTGTGTTGATTGCCGATGACTCCTCTGTTGCGCGCAAACAAATTAAGCGCTGTGTTGAAAAGGTGGGTGTGAAAACCCATGTGGTAAACGATGGGCGTCAAGCTTTGGATCATTTGCGTGAAATTGCAGAGAGAGGCGAACCGGTTACTGACCACTATATTATGTTGATCTCAGACATTGAAATGCCTGAGATGGATGGCTACACGCTAACGGCTTCGATCAAGGAAGATCCACGTATGAATGGCCTGCACGTGTTGCTACACACTTCATTGAGTGGGATATTCAATGAAGCCATGGTTAAGCGTGTGGGGGCGGATGATTTTTTAGCAAAATTTAAGCCTGATAGTTTGGCGGATTTGGTTCAAGAACAAATAACCAAAGCATTGGAAAAGGGATAATCCTACATAGGTTTCCGCAACAGAGCATGGTATTCAACTCGAAAGATCAATCTCTTCACGGAGAGGCTGACTACGCGCATTTTCGCCAGTATTTAGAGAAAGCTTGTGGCATATTACTGGGCGATAATAAGAACTATCTTATTGATAGCCGTTTGCGTAAGTTACTGAAACAGAACAATGTAGAGTCTCTTTCTGCATTGGTTCGAGACATCGAAAAGCCTGGGTCTTCCCGCTTGCGGCAGCAGGTGATTGATGCCATGACTACCAATGAAACCTTGTGGTTTCGAGATAAGCATCCGTTTAGTTATCTGCAAGATGAGTTGCTGCCTGAGCTGTCCAAAAAACCGGGGGACATAGCCATTTGGTGTGCGGCTTGTTCAACTGGCCAAGAGCCTTATTCCATCTCGATTTGTGCAGAAGAGCTTAGAAAGAAAAATTTCAATTTTAGCCGTAAGCAATTGCGGATATTGGCCACCGATATATCTGTTCAGGTTCTAGATCAAGCGCGATCTGGCGTATATGAAGCTTTATCTCTCAAGCGTGGTATGCCTGAAGAACGGTTAAAGCAATTTTTTGAAGATGATGGTAATGGGCTGTGGCATATTAAGCCGGAAGTTAAGCATCGCATTGATTTTAAGCCTATAAATTTAAAAGATAATTTTATCAATGTCGGTAAATTCGATATTGTTTTTTGTCGTAAACGGATTGTCACCTTCAAACAATTCACTTTGAAACTGCTGCAGGGGCAACTTTTCCGGGAGATGGTAATACCCC
>JBFKSL010000680.1:0-2232 GCA_041626995.1 Ketobacter sp.
ATTGATGTAATCAAAATTAACAAGAACAACAAATGGGTTACACGTTAAGGAGAGAGAACGTGACTGAACAAATCTTTGCATTTAATGAGCGGAATTACCAAGATTGCCAAACGAACTTTCGCGGAGAAAACAACCAAGAATATTATCTTGGCGAATACAGCATAGAAGCAGGCTCAACCATTGACGTGAGAGCAGACAAAAAAGCTGTCGGTGCCTATTCTATTATAAAGCTGAAATCAAAATCGAACTTGTTTTTCAGGCGCTCCTGGTCCCATATAAGGGAAGATGCAACGGATGTCACGGTGCTTTGGTTTGTTAAAAGAGGCAGCCTTAGCATTTCTCACCAATGCGGCACAAATACCGCCCACGCAGGTGATTTTATTATAACAAAATCCATGGCACCTTTTACTATGGAATGTAAAACCGATGATCAATCGCTGCATGAAGTATTACACGTGATTGTGCCATCTCATATTTTCAGACGCTTTATTCCAAATGATATTAACTCAGGATTTTGCACCACGAGTGAACGCAGAGAAATCCGAATAGCTGCGAAGATGTTCGCTGAAGTGTTTGAAGATGCTGATGAACTAAGCGACCAAGTTGAACAGCTTTTGGTAGACAGCGCACTGTCAGTATTAACGGAAGGCATGAAGCAATTTGAAAATTTTGTTCATGAGCGACAATCACTTTCTGAGAAACGAAAACAAGATGTTTTGCGTTTTATCGAGATTCATCTATCGGACCCTAAGCTTAATGCAGAAATGGTGGCAAATGCCTGTGGCATATCTCGCAGATATTTATCACACCTAATGCGCCAACACGGCACCACTTTCCCCAATTTAATATGGGACTGGAGATTGAAAACAGCCCATGAATGGCTGTCTTCTGATGTAGCTAAAGATATATCAATAGCAGAAATTGCGTTCCGCATTGGATTTAAAAGCCCTGCCCATTTCAGCCGTTTATTTAAACGCGTTTATAAACTAAGCCCTAGAGAATTCAGGGCAGCCCAAAAAATCAACAGTGTTCAGCAAGAACGTAAAGACGTTTTTATTGCTAGCCCAAGCTCACTTCAGTAGCCAGTAGCGAGATCCTTAGAATGACCACTAGCGAAGCACCCGAAAAAAATGCCAGTTGCTCTGTAAACATAGAAAACATGCAGCTCAATGACATGACTTTAACAGACCCTATCATTCAGGCATATCCCCGTGACTTTTACGCTAAACTGCGTAACGAAGATCCCGTTCACTATGATGAAAAGCTGGGCATGTGGCTTGTTTCCCGATACGACGATATCGTTACCTTACTGCGCGACCCGCAAATCTTTTCAGATAAACAGGGTTATGAAGCACAATACGCCAGTGGTTTCTTTGAAGAATTTAAACAAATCCTCGAACAAGAAGGCGGTGGATTTTTTCCTGATGTAATAAAAAGCGATCCACCAGAGCACACAAGAATTCGTAAACTAATGGATGGCGCTTTTAGTGCGCACCGAGTTAAAACATTAGAACCCGCCATTACAAAGATCATTTCTGACCTAGTGGATCAAGTAGTAGAAAAAGCAAAAAACGATACCGTAATCGACGGTATTAAAGACTTCGCAGTTCCTTTAACAATTGCAGTAATCTGCGAGCAGCTTGGCATGAATCAATATGACGGAGAAAAAATATCTGAATGGTCCGTTGCCATCACTGCACAGATTGGTCGAATGCAAAATCGCGAGCAAATGGTGGAAAATGCAAAAAAGGTTTGTGAGCTACAGAATTTCATCATTGAACAAATGAAAGATCGAGAAGCAGAACCCAAAGAAGATATGATTTCAGACTTGGTTCATGCTCACACTGAAGACGGCGGTAAGCTAACCTTTGCAGAAGCGGTCTCCTTAGTTCGCGCCCTAATTATAGCGGGTAATGACACCACAGCAACAGCCATCGGTAACCTACTTTATATATTGGCAACCCAGCCAGAAGTGGCTCAGCAACTGCACGACAATGTGGAAGACGAGCGCTTTTTAACACGCTTCGTAGAAGAACTTCTTCGCTTTGCTCCTCCGGTTCGTGGATTAGCGAAAATGGCGACCCGTGATTGTGAGTTAGGCGGAACAAAACTACCCAAAGGAGCCCATATGCTGGTGCTTTATGGCTCAGGCAACGACGACGAAAGCCACTTTGAGTGCCCACGGAAATTTAATGTATCCAGAGGCAACAATGGAACTCATGTTGCCTTTGG
>JBFKSL010000681.1:0-2216 GCA_041626995.1 Ketobacter sp.
CCCCCGAACAACAACAGTTTTTCGGTCAGCGTTGTTTTACCCGCATCGGGGTGGGAGATAATGGCAAACGTTCGCCTCTTGTTGATTTCATTGACAAAATTACTATCACCCATACCTTCAAAATCCTAATTTTTACTTATTTATAAAGTTACCCCCCCTTGGGGGACTGAAAGCGCACTATTCTACAGAATAAGCGCCACGCTATACATTATTGCGCCAAAACCTTGTCCAACTCATTCAATTGCTGCCGATAAGTTTCTGGATTTTCCGTTTTAAACGTCTCTAAGTTCAGGAGCTTCCATTTCACTGATGGAAACACCTGAAAATCATAAATCGACCAGTCTGGTTCTAAACCAGTCAGACTGAGCAAAAACGCTTTATCGCTTGCATTTAAACTAGACTGTATCGTTTCGATGAGCTGAAGCCTTGTCGCTTCATATTCATCGTAACTAAATTCTATTACACTCATTCCTTCAAACTGATTTTCAAACGCCATGCGCTGATCGAGCAAATGCGGATTTAGCAGCTCAAAGGTCGGGCGATTACTACTCACCAAGCCAAACAAAACCCCGCGTTTAATCTCATCGGTAAAACCTTCATTGTCTAACATAAGCTTTACATCAAATAAATCTCTTGGGTGTTGCCTATCTAAGGCTGCACAAATTTTACCGCCGTAGAGCTGCGCTAATGACACAATCGGCATCGCACAAAATACGTCAAACTGTTCTTGAGCAGCTTCACATAGCGGCGTTTTGATAGCCTCACCTATCAAGCCACGCCCCACCATATTCACTTCAATCTTGATCATCACACCATACTCATCAAGCTGAAGCTTACAGACTTTCTCTTTATGCTGAACACGCATCGATGGGCGCAAGTCTTCGATTCGTTCTTTAATCCGCATAAGGGCTGCGTTAATGCCCGCCAGTGTTTCATTGCGCTCAGCTATCTCAACGTAGGTTAAGTCGATATCAACAGACAGCCTTGGCATATCCCTTACAAAGAGATTGATTGCCGTGCCACCATGCATGGCAAAACATGTCTCATTGGCGACCTCTGGCAATACATCCAAAAGCAGCTTCACTTGTTTGGTGTAGGCATTATTCATGCCGCTGCCTCTCCATTGATTGAATCGAGAGCCTTAGGAACAGTTATCTGGTATTTCGAAACATAGACACCATCGGTCACGATGGCGCGTTTGCCTGAACCCAAGTCAACCTTATCCAGATCGATATAGCTGAGCCATTCATGGCCTGCCTTATCTGCCAAATATAAAAACAGGCGCTTCACCTTCACAGAAGCACACTCTTCCAATAATTTTTGTACCGTCGCTGGGCGCAAATTATTCAAACCTTCCATCAACTCAAACACTTCCATTAGTGGCTGAGACTTTGGCGCTAAATACAAGCACTCCATCACCGCGCGTGCGGGGCTGGATATCTTTACCTTAAAACTTTTATAGTCGATCTCAACTAAACCAAGCTCAGGCGGCAAAAAGCTCGTTATCTTGCTTTCTACACTTAACCCCCAATCCCGCTTTTTAAACCAAAGCGGCAAGCTCTCGCCCTTACCACCAAAAAGCTGTGCCTTCTTGGTAGAAAGCTCCAAATAATGGGCTTTCCCCTGCAATGCCAGCGCCGTTTTAGCAGCTGGATGCACAAAGAGGTTTAGCTGGGACTGCAACGCATAGATACCGCCCAGATAATCCACCTGATCACCATGACGTATCAAGGCACCTGTACCGATAGAATCAAACCACTGGCTTTTCTTGTACTGCTTTTGTAAATCAAGGCTGTAGCCCTGTGCTGTTAACCATGCCGAAGAGAGCACTATGCCTGAAGGCTGAGTGCTAAGCAGAGTGTTTAATTTTGACTCTCTTTCGGTATTCATGCTCCCAATATATCTATTTTTATAAACCACATCAACCAAAAGGTTTATATTATTAATTATTTAGGTATTTTAAATACCTAAATATACTATTTTTTAAACACAAAGAGCGATATTGCCAACCCTTGCAACATACTCGGCGAAAGGCTTGCTTTTGCGGCTCAGTTTAGCTCGACAAGAGATAATACAAGCGAAAGGAGAGCAATCAAGGCCATAGGTCTCTGAGTTCCAAAAGTGCGGTATAAAAAGTAAGCTTCTGCCACTTCAACAAGGAAGGGCAAGAGCTTGTCTGTTTAATGGTTCCAGAAAATATGCACTTCCTGATAACC
>JBFKSL010000682.1:0-2213 GCA_041626995.1 Ketobacter sp.
CAACGCAACTCTGAACTTTCCAAACCCTCCTGATGCTGTAACAATTCCAGGCCACATTGTTTATGGTAACGCAGCACACCCATCTGGCCTTGGATACTACCCAACCTTTCTGCCGATCACATTCGCAGGCACTGGCAACCTAACCCTTGCTCCCGAAGACGATTACTTCCCCACCAGCGGAGCCTGGGGCTACAAACTACGCTTCATCGGTGAATACAATAACGTTTTCGCTGGCGTTAACTTACGCCCAGGCATCAGCTTCAGTCACGATGTTTACGGCACCACCCCAAGCCCCATCGCCAACTTTTTGGAAGACAGAAAAGCGCTGGGCCTCACACTGGAAGGTATCATTCTTAATGACTACAGCGTGAAATTTGCCTACACGGATTTCTACGGCGCGGAGCCTTACAACCAGCTCCACGATCGTGATTACTATTCCGTTAGTGCTACCGCTTCATTTTAATAGTTAGGGGGACAACATGAGTTTTTATCCGAAAACATTAAAGGCCGTGGGTGCAATATTAATTGCTGCCCTGCCGACCTATAGCATTGCCAAAGTAGACCAAGCTCAAGCTGACCGTTTAGGCGGGCCAGAACTCACTGCCACCGGCGCAGAAGTAGCGGGCAATAAAGAAGGCACCATTCCAGCTTATGATGGTGGTTTAAAAAAACCTCCCGCTTGCTACGATGGCAGCGATTTTTTGTGCGACCCATTCCCCGATGACAAGCCTTTGTTCGTTATCACGGCGGAAAATGTCGAGCAACACAAAGACAAACTCAGCACCGGTCAACTGGCCATGTTTGAACGTTATCCTAAAACGTTCCGCATGCCAGTTTATCAATCCCGACGTACCTTTCGTGTGCCAGAGTTCGTAGCCAAGTTAACCAAAGAAAATGCGGTTAATACGGATACCGTTGGCCCCACTGGCTTGAAAAACTACAAGCTACAAGGCTTTCCGTTTCCCATCCCTAATAATGGCTTAGAAGCGGTATGGAACCATATTGCGCGCTGGCGCGGTGATGCACTGGATCGCTACACAGGCCAGGTAACCCCGTTGGCAAATGGTGCTTACAGCATGGTTATGTTTCACGATGAAGTGATCGTGCCTACCAAATATTCTGATTACAAACCAGGTGACGCCGACAATCTAATGTTCGTGGGCAAACAAACGATCATGGGGCCTGCTCGACTTGCAGGTAACGTATTATTGCTCCACGAAACAATCGACCAAATAAAAGAGCCTCGACGCGCTTGGATATACAACGCCGGTCAACGTCGTGTACGACGCGCTCCACAAGTAGCTTACGATGGCCCAGGCACTGCTGCGGATGGCATGCGTACTGCCGATAACTATGACCTTTACAATGGCTCACCAGACCGTTATGAATGGAAATTGCTGGGTAAAAAAGAGATGTACATTGGCTACAACTCTTACAAACTGGATGAGAAAGGCATACCCTATGACGACATTATTAAACCAGGCCATATCAACCAGGATCTAACTCGTTACGAACTGCATCGTGTGTGGGAAGTGGAAGGCACCCTGCGTAAAGGCATACGCCACATTTACGCCAAACGCGTCATGTACTTTGATGAGGATAGCTGGATTGCTTCGGTTATTGATCATTACGATGGTCGTGGTAACCTTTGGCGCGTAGCAGAAGCACACCAGATTCTGTATTACCACATACCTGTTCAAGGTTACTCTCTAGAAACACTGTACGATATTACTGCAGGCCGCTACCTAGCGCTGGGGTTTGAAAATAACGAAGCACAAGGTGCAAATTGGAAAGCCAGCTTCTCATCTCGCGAGTTTCAGCCAGCTGCTTTACGTCGAGCAGGCATTAGGTAAAAAGCAGGCATTAGTTATAAGGAAGACCCATGAAAACAAAAATCATTTTGATGCTTTTGAGCTTTTTATTCAGTAGCCCTTTGTGGGCAATGCTACCGCCGCTACCCACAACGGAGGCATTCAAAGTGGTTACCATCGAAGGCGAAGATTTGCCTTCGGTGGTGGGTCTACCCCTGGAACAACTTTCATTGGCCGCTATGGTGGATGGGGTAATGGAACCCGTCCCTTTCCAAATCGATCAATATAACGAAGGTGGCGCTATATATTTTGAAGGCTGGGAAGTTCCTATGGCCGGTACCGCAGAGCGTTTTGACCCCACCGACAAATTGTTATTTATTTTTAAAGATGCCGGTGAACGCC
>JBFKSL010000683.1:0-2196 GCA_041626995.1 Ketobacter sp.
AACAATGCCGGTTACTTCGGAGAAACCAACCAGCTGGGCCGCCTGGATGAAGCCGACTGGGATAAGGTGTTCCGTACCAATGTAATGGCGCCCATTAAAATGGTGGAAATTTTGCGTTCCAACCTGGTTAATGCGGGCAGCGCAACAGTCGCGTTGTTAAGTAGTAAAATGGGATCGGTAGCCGATAACACATCTGGTGGTTCCTATGTTTATCGTTCCTCCAAGGCAGCATTGAATGCCGCCGGTAAGTCCCTGGCTATTGATCTGGCCGAAGAAAAAATCAAAGTGGTATTGTTGCATCCCGGTTGGGTGCTCACTGATATGGGTGGCCCGAATGCCCTGATCGATGCAACGACATCGGTGCAAGGTATGCGTCGAGTTATAGATGGTTTAACCGCTTCTCAGAGTGGCGACTTTATCGCCTACGACGGAACGGTGATTCCCTGGTGATACGGCGCGTTGTTTTAGCCGTTCTTCTCACACTATTTTCTGCACAACTCCATGCTCAATGGTTTCAGCGCGAAGAGGCCATTATGGGCACGCGCGTTTATGCCCAGTTATGGCATGAGGATGCAGCTAAGGCGGAACAACTGCTGCAAGATGTGATGACGGAAATGGAGCGCATCAATCAATTGATGAGCCCGCACATTTCTCAGTCTGAATTATCGTTGATAAACCAATCTGCCCATAATGCACCTGTAAAAGTTGGAATGGAGCTTTTCAGTTTGCTGCAAACGGCCCAGTCTTTTAGTGACAAAACCGCTGGTGCCTTTGATGTTACCTATGCTTCTTTGGGGTATCGGTTTGATTACCGCAAAAAAATCAAACCCACCGAGCAACAGCGTCAACAGGCTACGCAGCTAATTGATTATCGTGGCCTGAAGCTCAACCCTGATCAAAGTACTGTACAGTTTGCCCAGTCTGGCATGCGCATTGATCTTGGTGGAATTGCTAAAGGCTACGCGGTGGATAATTGCATTCTGTTGTTGCAGAAAGCGGGGGTGCAACACGCCATTGTTACTGCTGGCGGAGATAGCCGCCTAATAGGAGATCACCGAGGTCGGCCTTGGATGTTGGGCATTCGTCATCCAAGGGGAGACCAACATGTGATCAGTCTACCCCTGGAATCCATCGCCATATCCACATCCGGTGACTATGAGCGCTATTTCGAAGAAGATGGCGTACGTTACCACCACATAATCGATCCAGCTAAAGGCCGCTCTGCCAGGGAGGTGATCAGCACAACCGTTTTGGCTGATAGATCCATTGAAGCGGATGCGTTATCCACCTCCGTATTTGTCCTGGGAGTGGCAAAAGGCTTACAACTGGTTAATTCCCTGGCAGGCATATCGGCCATAATCATCGACAAAAGGGGCAAAGTGCATTATTCCGACGATTTGTCGGTTCCAGCCATGCAAAAACCCTAAGACCGTGGTATAAAAATACACTAATAAAAATAAAAAGAGCATTCTGTGGCTAGTTATGAATTCGTCACTGATCATCCCTGAAGTCCATATACCTGGGGCTCATGGCCCTAACTATGTTTTTGTTGCCGATCAGCTGCAGCAACGTATTCTTTGTTCCAATCTAAACAACCCTAAAACCCTGTTACAGCAAGAAACCTTAGAGGCTGATCTCTATCAGGCTTATCTAAACAGTCCAGTGGCGGCGGTGGTGCGGTTTCGCAACCTCAAAGAAGACTTGATGGATGCCATGCTGAAGGAGCGCTCAGGCACCGACGGTTACTTGTTCCGTTTTCGTGATGATAATGGCTATTGGCGTTTTGGCCACTTGGAATGCATTACGCTTTACGGAGGGGTGGAGGCTGAACAGGAATATCTGTGTGGGGTTATTTCTCTGGTACAAAACCCTGCAACGTTCACCCAAAATGATCGCTCGATTCTATCCCGCTTAGTGTGGGTCACCGATAGCAATTTAAAGCTTACTCAGGTGGGGCATGAGTGTCGTACCCTCGGCTTTGATACTGCAACGTTACTGTCCAGCGGTGATTTAGGTTTTTTGACGGAAGAAACAGGCAGCTTCCTGCAATCTATATGTGAAACGCAACTGTTGGGAAGTCAACCGGAAACCCGGGTGGTACGTCAGCCTGTGCGGTCATTAGACGGCAATTCCTTATCAGCTACTATTCAATTTTCCATGTAATTTGATGAGCAAGGCGACATTATTGGCACCTTG
>JBFKSL010000684.1:0-2195 GCA_041626995.1 Ketobacter sp.
ATACCAAAAAGGACAATTGCGCGGCGCCTTTAGTTTGCAAAAACCGTTGTCGTTTTAACAATACCTTAGCGAGAAGATTCCACTTCCGGCAAAGCCACAGGAAACATCGCCAACGGATCCGTAGTACCGTTCATCAAATAACGTTTTTTAAACGCAGGAATCAATGGACGGATGGATTCGCACACATAAGGCTCTTCCATGGCAATAATCTGATAAATGGCCCGCTTCAGCATATCTTTGCTAACCGTTCCAGAGTGATTGGTTTGAATGGCGATGGATTGCAAAAACGAAGACCAGGACACCACAATGATCCAAATATTCAAAATCAACGCATCCAGTTGCTCTGGGGTTGCATTCAAAATGCCCGACTCAACCATCTTCTCTAATATATAGCGGCCATCACTTACTGTACGCGACGAAAACGCCCGATACGCATTCCGCAGCGCTTCATCTTCCTGCATTATATGTTGCAAGTCTCGATGTAAAAAACGATAGTCCCACATGCTGTTGAGAATATCTTCCATATACTTCACTTTGTCCTGAAAGGTTACCGTACGATCTTGCGGCACCCCCATAAAGCCTTGCACTTCCGCTTGGTATTGCAAAAATAACTGGTGAATAATTTCCTGCTTGTTGCGAAAGTGATAGTACAGATTACCCGGACTGATGCCCAATTTGGCCGCAATATGATTGGTGGAAACATTTCGCTCCCCCTGATCATTAAACAATTCCAAACTGGCCTTAAGGATTTTATCTTTCGTTTTCATACTGCCGAGTGCTAAATACATCAAAAATAATGTCTAGCAATGTAACATGATCGCGCATTTTTGGGTATCCGCAATTTGGATGCAATTGGAGTGCAACGTGAATAACATGTTACGATTCAAACACTTGAACTGATTAGTAAACGAGACTGCAGACAATGAAACGAATAATAAAGTGGCTTTGTATCGGAACGGTATTTATAGCCAGCATTATGTTTGCTGCTCTTACTTTAGCGGACAAAGAAAAGCAAGCCGAGCCCCTACCTCCTATGCCAAAACACTGGCGCGTGCGCACCCTGGAAGAGCCGGTGTTCTCCTCCCACATTCGCGTGGTGGAAAGCGGCAACCCTGAACACCCAACACTGTTATTGGTGCACGGCCTAGGACAAATTGGCTTAAGAGACTGGGATAATGTAATTCCAGCCTTAGAACAACAATACCATGTCATTACCTTAGATCTACCTGGCTTTGGCCAATCGCAAGTGCCAGAAGGGCGTTACACCCCTAGCAACTACGCCAAAGTTTTGCATTGGTTGAAAACACAATATTCCGAAAGACCTATCTATGTGGTGGGACACTCCATGGGTGGCGCCGTGGTATTACGTTATGGTCACCTGTTTCCCGAAGATATTGAAAAAGCCGTGATGGTGGATGCTGCCGGTATTTTGCAACGCACTGCCTTTGTTAAACACAGTGCCCGCGTAGCTGCTGATAAAGAAACTCTGCCAGGCCCATTCTCAAAATGGGTGGAACGCGCCAAAGATATTGGCGCAACGGTAATCGAACGAGTCAGCAGCGGGCCCGATCCTTCCAGTATTTTGCAAAGCAATGATGTAGTTTGGAATGCCATCATGTCACAACGCCCCAATATGAATGCGGCCATGTCATTGGTGGAAGAGAACTTTACCGACGCCGTATTTAATTTCACACCACCGGCTGCCATTATCTGGGGTGAAAAAGATAATGTTGCACCGCTTCGCACCGGAGAAATGCTGGCCAAGCAATTAAAACAAGTGGAAGCATTTTATACCATTGCCGACGCTGGCCATGTGCCTATGAAAACCCACCCCGCCATTTTCAATGAGCAACTTTTACAAGCATTAAAAAGCAAACCACCCAATGTTAGTGCATCACAAAGAACAAAACCTTCCAATAAAAACGGCCATTGTAAAAATAATTCCCATCAGTTTTTTGAAGGCGAATACAACCGGATAAAAATTGAAAACTGCAGCGAGGTGCAATTGAATTACGTAACCGCCGCTCACCTGGATATTCGCAATTCAAACGTCAATATTAAAAACAGCCAACTGATGAATGATGACAGGGCTCTAAATGCAGAGGAGTCGGTTGTGGTTTCCACCAACCTGACGGTTGAAGGCACAGTACGCAGTAAAGGGAGTCGTTTAGATTTTGCCGGCGCCCAATTTTATG
>JBFKSL010000685.1:0-2186 GCA_041626995.1 Ketobacter sp.
GATCTTGAACTGACTGTTCGCTCTGCAAACTGCTTGAAAGCTGAGAACGTCTATTATATTGGTGATTTGGTTCAGCGCACTGAAGTAGAGTTGTTGAAAACACCAAACTTGGGTAAGAAGTCTTTAACTGAAATCAAAGATGTTCTTGCTTCAAAAGGGCTTTCACTGGGTATGCGCCTGGAAAACTGGCCTCCTGGAAGTTTGCGCGACGACGAGCGTGTACTGAAGAAACGTTAAACCATTGCCCATTCTGTGGGCGTTAGTTGTAAAGGAAAAGAATCATGCGTCACCGTAAAAGTGGTCGTAAATTAAATCGAAACAGCAGCCACAGAAAGGCAATGTTCCGTAACATGACTGTGTCTCTGGTTGAGCACGAGTTAATTAAAACGACTTTGCCGAAGGCAAAAGAATTGCGCCGTCACGCTGAGCCTTTAATTACGCTGGCAAAGAGTGATAGCGTTGCTAACCGCCGTTTGGCTTTTGCTCGTACTCGCAGTGCAGCTGCAGTGGGCAAGCTATTCACGGATCTCGGCCCTCGTTATAAGGATCGTCCCGGTGGTTACATTCGCATTTTGAAGTGTGGTTTCCGTGCTGGAGATAAAGCTCCAATGGCTTATGTGGAATTGGTTGATCGTCCACTTCCTACTATGGATGCTGTTGAGGTCGATGAGGATTAATCATCACCGGCTTTCTGAAAAACAAAAAACCCGGCTAACATGCCGGGTTTTTTTGTTTATGCAGTGCCTGTTTTTTAGGAAAGAAAGGCTAGGGATCTAGCCTTTTGCAAGTAACGTCTTTAAGAATCGGCCGGTGTGGGATTTCTTATGCTTGGATACCTGTTCCGGTGTTCCTTCCGCAATACTTTGGCCGCCGCCGCTACCGCCTTCTGGGCCAAGATCCACAATCCAATCTGCAGTTTTAATAACATCCAGGTTGTGTTCAATAATGACTACTGTGTTGCCCCGATCGCGCAAACGGTGCAGTACAGTTAGGAGTTGGCGAATATCATGGAAGTGCAAGCCTGTTGTGGGTTCATCCAAAATATAAAGGGTTTTACCAGTATCCCGTTTAGATAACTCTTTGGAGAGCTTAACCCGTTGCGCTTCACCACCGGACAATGTGGTTGCCGCCTGCCCTAAATGTATATAGGAGAGCCCAACATCGACTAATGTTTGAAGTTTGCGTGCGATCACTGGCACATTTTCAAAAAATGCCAAAGCGTCTTCTACGGTCATCTCCAATACTTCGGTAATGTTTTTGTTTTTGTAGCGAACTTCCAGTGTTTCGCGGTTATAGCGTTTACCTTTGCACACATCGCAAGGAACATACATGTCGGGCAAGAAATGCATTTCCACTTTGATTACGCCATCGCCCTGACAGGCCTCGCAACGACCACCTTTTACGTTAAAACTGAATCTTCCAGGCGTATAGCCTCTCGATCGTGCTTCTTGTGTGCCGGCGAATAACTCGCGGATGGGAGTAAACAGGCCTGTGTAAGTCGCCGGGTTTGAGCGCGGTGTTCTGCCAATGGGGCTTTGGTCAATATCCACTACTTTATCGAAATGTTCAATTCCGTGAAATTCACCATAGGGTTCTGGCTTATGGCTCGTTGCTCCATTTAGCAGAGTGGCGGCAAGAGGGTAGAGAGTGCTGTTTATCAGTGTGGATTTTCCTGAGCCTGATACGCCGGTAACGCATGTCATTAAGCCTACGGGTAGGCGCAAGTCCACCTGTTGTAGGTTGTTGCCATGGGCACCCGTGATAACCAGCTCACGCTCAGAGTCATATGGAGAGCGTTGTTTGGGCACGTCTATTTTTTCTGTGCCTTTTAGGTATTTGCCGGTTAAGGACTTGCGGCAGGACATGATTTGTTCCAGGCTGCCTGCTCGGATCACTTCGCCACCGTGAACGCCTGCTCCTGGGCCAATATCTACGATAAAGTCCGCTGCTCGAACGGCGTCTTCATCGTGCTCAACAACGATTACCGTGTTGCCCATATCACGCAAGCGAGTGAGTGTGGCAAGAAGGCGCTCATTATCGCGCTGGTGCAGACCAATGGAGGGCTCGTCCAGAATGTACATGACGCCGACCAGGCCGGAGCCGATCTGGGAAGCCAGCCGGATGCGCTGCCCCTCGCCGCCGGACAGGGATGGAGCCGGACGATCCAGGGTCAGGTAATAGAGGCC
>JBFKSL010000686.1:0-2184 GCA_041626995.1 Ketobacter sp.
AGTTTCCAGCACCAACAAGAATACCAATAACTTGCTACGCCCAACTTTGGCCATCTCCGGCTCTAAAGAATACACCCAATTTATTCTCAATAGCATGAACTACCAGGATGGTGCCAGTCCTCTAAAAAATCCGAGGCACCTTCCTGTACCAAAGGACATTGATGCATTACTCGCGGTGAGTTTTGGCTTGGCGGACGCGGCACTGGCCACAGAAAACAACGTTGAAAAATTGTCGCAACTTTATCAAAAAGAATATCAACAGTTACAAATTCTTGGAGTAAGCGAGCCACAAAAACGGATGGTTGTGGCTATAGATAAACACCACTATAAAAGCCTGAAAAGGGCTTTGGAAATTATAGAAGCAATGGATACCAACAACGAAGGGAAGCTCAGCCTGAACCTACTTGGGCTGGATGGATGGCAGAGACTGCCTGCTAACGCAGGGAGGACAACTCCATGACTCGATTTACTTACTTATTATTAATTACCCTATGGATAGCGGGGTGCCAATCCCAAAGCCCAACACATGGCACCCATGCACCTGCCTACAAAGTCTTAGTGGTTAACAGCAACCAAGCCGTTCCGCGCTACGCCATTGCGGAGAAAGCGTTTATTTCCACGCTAGTAGACACGCCAAAACTCACAATAAATTTGCAAGACGACAATCAACCCATTGAAACCTTATTAGATACTCTAAACCAAAATGAGTTTGAAGTTATTTACACCATCGGAGCAAAAGCCCTAGGCTCAATTGACGCCATTACGCCTGATGCTCCCGTTGTATACAGCTCCATCTTAAGCTGGAGGCAATTTGAATCGCATGATAATTATTATGGTGTGGCAAGTGAGGTTTCACCGCAAGCTCAACTGACTTGGTTTAAACACTTTTTTCCAGAATTAAAATCGATAGCCATTTTATACAGTGAAAAAAACAAGCAAATGATTTCCGAAGCCAGCCTGGCAGCAACGGAACTAAATATCGAATTAATCGCACTAAAAATACAACGCAGCGGTGAAATAGGAGAAAAATTAAAAGGGTTGCTAACCAAAGTCAATGGATTATGGATCATGCCCGACTCCACCGTTTTAGATTCAGAACAAACCATTCAACAGATATTTTCAGAAACCCACCAACAAAACAAACCTGTGTTTGCTTATAGCAACTTTTACAAGCATCTAGGCGCAACGTTAACGATAAATGCAGACGTGGCAACGACAGGAAGGCAAGCGGCATTGATCACCCAGAAATTTCTAGATGGCCAAGCTATACCTTCAGGAATCCAGTTTCCAGCAGGCACCAGCATTACGCTCAACATGGAAGAGGTAACTCAACACAAACTTAAGCTAAATTACGATGCACTTAATTCTGTGGATGAGTTATTCAATGAGTAGCAAGTTCGAACTTTATAAAAAAGCTTCTGCCTGGGGAGGGAAAATCTGACATGGCATTGCCATTTCCGTCTCGTGCCGGCTCAACAATATCATCATCAAAAGCATTATAAAGTGATCCGGTTACCACAATATTGTTATCCAAGCTAAACCAACTCAAAGATAAATCCACCGCAGTTTGCTCTGGAACAGAATCACGAATATCGCCCACTTCCCTCATTAGTTCACTTTCATACAGTAAACCAACAAAACCTTTAAAAGAACGAGAAAAACGATGACTATACATTAAATTGGTGCGATGCAACGGCACTTCGGCTGCTCGACTATCCTCGGTTTTATTGGTTGGATCCTGATAGGTATAGTTGAAATCCACTTGTGAACCATTGGACATTTTCACACTATATTCCAACTCTACCCCCACCACTTCCAACTCCCCTGCATTTTCAGAAAAATTAACAGAGTTCTGACCCACGGTAGGAATAATGACATTGTCTATTTGATTGTAAAACGCAGTAATAGAAGCTTGGCTACGCAGGCTAAAATGGGACCTTAAGCCCAATTCAATCGTTTCTATTTCCTCTGGTTCCAAATCAGGGTTACCCACTATTGAAGTATTATTCGTGTTATATAATTCACCAAATGTTGGTGCGCGGAACGCCGAACCATAAGTAGCTATCAGTTGATAATCATTATTGAATTTCCAGCTCAAACTCACACGAGGGTTTAAAGAGTCACCAAAATCACTGTAGTGATCAAAACGAGCACCAGCTATTAGTCTCAAAGTTTCATTGACAT
>JBFKSL010000687.1:0-2183 GCA_041626995.1 Ketobacter sp.
CTGGATCGACGCCTGCCAGGAAGGTGAGTAAAACGCCACACCACATCCTATCATGACGGTAAAAAGTAACAGCATCCATGGAGATGTAATATCTAGGAATGCCAGTGTGGTTAATGTTATGGATGCCGCGATGGAAAAAAGCAGTGATATTAACGCAATAGTGCGCCTATCAAACATGTCAGCAAATGCACCAGCAACCATTGCCACGAGCATATATGGCAGCATTAGTGCGGTTTGCGTGAGGGCGACCATGGTAGGGGAGTCGGTGAGTCGGGTCATTTCCCATGCAACGCCAACTCCAAGAATTAAGTGTCCAAAATAGGAAAAAACACTGGCTGTCCATATGTTTCGGAATGTTTTGTATCTCAGAGGTGTAAAGGCACCGACTTTAGTTTTCGTCATTGGTTGCTTCTACTTCTTTAATATTAAGTGCGTTGTAAATCGTTTTCCAACCAGCGACTGGATAACATTAATAACACGCCGCCCACGGCCCCAACAATGAGCGTGCAGAGCAGAGCATAGCGTATGGATTCGATGCCATAATTTGTACTGAAGAAATCACTTAACACACCAACAACAAGAGGGCCGGCGCCAGCACCAACGATATTGACGATAAAGAGCATTATGGCTGCAGCAGTGGCGCGCATTCTGATTTTGGCTAAATTCTGGTTGTTGGTGTACATGGACGGAATATAGATATTCAAAAGAATATAAAAAGGAAAGAAACAAAAAAGAGAAACAGTTTGCGACTCAGCCAATAAAAATGCTGCGCCCAAAGGAAATCCAGACAAGGTCACTATAGCGGGTACCAACAACCCTTTTGAGACTGCCTTTTGTGATAGCTTATCCACTAATCTTCCACCAGCTATGGTACCTACACTTCCACCAACGCCAACAATGAGCCCCATCCAATTACCAATGGCTATGGGCGTCATACCATGTATACGGCCAAAAAATTCATAGCCCCACATTAATACTGCATAGCCAGTTAATGAGAGCATCGAAAAACCTATCATAAGAAATACCCAAGCTCGGCTTGATAACAGAAAAGTAAGGGTTTCTTTTAATGTTGAGGATTCTGTGCTTACAGGCTTGTCTTCTGATCGGCCTCTAGTTGGCTCCTTTATAGTAAATCGAACCAAAAGAGCCACTATAAGCCCTGGTGCACCCAACACGATAAATGCTGTTCTCCAATCGAAATATTCCCTTAAATAACCGCCACCAAGGTATGCAATGGCAGCGCCTACAAATGCACCTGCGCTATAAACAGCAAGAGCTGTTCCGCGTCTGCTAAGAGGAAAGTAGTCAGCGATTAACGAGTGAGAAGGGGGCGATCCGGCTGCTTCGCCAATTCCGACTAATACCCTGGCAATCGCCAATTGAATAAAGTTTTTTGCTAAACCAGAGGCTACTGTCATTGCACTCCATACAGCAAGGCCAATGGCGATGATGTTTCTGCGATTTCCTCTGTCGGCCCACCTTGCAATAGGAATACCTGCAACGGTATATAAAAGTGCGAAAGCAAAGCCTACCAAAAAACCCATTTCCGTGTCAGAAGCGCCAAATTCCTCTTTGATTGGCCCAATAAATACGGACATTACCTGTCGATCAATAAAATTGAAGACGTAGACGATAAAAAGAATAGCCAAAACATAATTAGAATAGCTTTTTTCATTCATAGCAACAGGCTGGCTTACTGCAGAGGACATCGCCCTAAAAATCCTGATCTTGTAATTATTGGGGTGCAATCATCCTTTTTAACATTAATCAACGGTGATGTACAAATGATAATTGTTTGCGTGTAATTGCAGGCTTTTCGATATATGCAATGACTAGTAAGTGAGATGAGGCTTGGCTACATTGATGTAACCGAACATCATTTTAGTGGTAGCAGTATTAATCATGTTATGTGGAAAACAGGTGTCAATTGCGCTGATATTTTCTAATCGCTGAATATGATTATCGTTGAACCGAACTTGGTGAGCACCCAGATTGTTTTCCAATTGAGAAAAGGTTCTGGCTCCGATGATAGTCGAAGTAACTGCGGTGTTTAACAAGGTCCACGTCAACGCAACTTGCGAAGGATGTACATCAATTTCTTGAGCAATAGATTTAACTTCATCAGCTATATTCAATGACCTTTCAGTAAGTCTACCGGTGGCTAAATTAATATTCTTTCTCGA